>JAITMH010000118.1 GCA_031277445.1 Burkholderiales bacterium | reverse complement strand
TTCTCGGTCATCAATACCATCTCGCCGACCATCGCGGTCGTTTTTGTGGTGAGCCGCAAGTTGAAAGCCCTCCCCATCAAAGTGAAAAAATTCCCTCCCCTTCAAGGGGAGGGTTAGGGTGGGGATGGGTTAGCGGGGAGGGTTTTTCATCCTCCCCCTCTCCCCCAACCCCTCTCCCGCAGGGGGAGAGGGGCGTTGAGAATACCGAATGGCGGGCGCGGTTCGGCGAAGTGTTGCGTCGTGCCGATCGCGTTATCGCGCCGTCGCGTGACATTGCCGAGCGCGTTCATCGGGTGTTGCCCGTATTTACGCCGCGAATCTGGCCGCATCCTGAGGCGTTAACATTGGCATCGCCGCGTTTGCGCGTGGTGGTGCCTGGGGCCATGTCGCCCGAAAAAGGTTTGGGTCTTGTTTACGCTTGCGCCCGTGACGCCGAGGAGCGGGGATTGCCGTTGTCGTTTCGTATTCTTGGCACCACGGCGCAACCGTTGCCGGAATTGCCGCTATCGCAGTTGTCACTGTCGCGGCTGTCGATCAGCGGCGAATACGATGAGGCCGATTTGCCGGCGCTGCTCGCTGCTGAAAAGCCGGACGTATTTTTCTTTCCGGCGCAAGTTCCCGAATCGTTTTGCTATGCGCTGACACCGGCGTTGCTGAGTGGTAAACCGATGGTGGCGTCGGCGCTGGGGGCGTTGGCGGAACGCTTGCAGGAAATTCCGCAAACCGTATTGTTGCCCTGGGACAGCAGTATTGCCGAATGGAACGCGGCGCTGTGCCGATTCGCTCCTGAGGCGGCAGCAGCGCTTGCATCTTGCAACACGGAGGAAACGTACCGCCAACATTATCTCGAAGCGTTGCCGCCAAAACCACGACCGGCGCGGGATGTGACGATAGAAGCCGGTGTTTGGCCGGAATCGACAACGGACGAGCGCGATGATGACACGAACGCCGATGCGTTATCGCTGTTTGATTTGTACGATGCCGGTGTCGGCTGTGGTCGCAAGGCGGCGAGAGAACAATTGCGTCGTCGTTTGAAAGCGCTGCGCGACACGCCGCCGCCGTCGCCGCCGAATTGGTGGCTTGTCTGGCTGGAGCAAAAAGAAAAATGGCAGCAGAAAGCGTTACGCGCAACGCGAATGGCGCGTACCGCGTATTCGATTTATCGGGTGGCCGGTTTGCGGACGCTGATAGCGCGTAGCCATGAAAAATTTTTCCGTCGCCGCGCAGCCTGGTGGTTGCCGTTCGAGCCGAAAACTCAGGAGACTCAAGTCACGCCGTTGACAGTCGCAACATCGGTCACGCCAAGGGTGTCGGTCCTGATCGCCGCGTATGGCGAACCGCTGGCGACGTTCAGTTGCATTAAAAGCGTTCATGAACACACGCACGACATCGCCTGTGAAGTGCTGGTGCTCGACGACGCTTCTCCCGAACCGCTGCAAACGCAACTGGCCGGTGTCGAGGGCGTGCGTTTCATTCGCCAACCGCAAAATCTCGGCTTTCTCAAGAACTGCAACGCGGGCGCGAAAGAAGCGCTTGGCGACATTCTCGTTTTTCTCAACAACGACACCTTGGTGACGGAAGGCTGGCTGACTGCGCTGGTCAACACGCTCGATCAAACGCTCGACGCCGGACTGGTCGGCGCACAACTGTGTTACCCCGACGGGCGTTTGCAGGAAGCGGGCGGCATCGTCTTCCGCGATGGATCGGCCTGGAACGTCGGGCGGAACAACGACCCGAATCGCCCCGAATTTCATTATCGGCGCGATGTCGATTACTGTTCCGGCGCCTGCATCGCGCTTCCCCGAACACTGTGGGAACAACTGGGCGGGTTTGATGAGCGTTTCGCGCCTGCTTACTACGAAGATACCGACCTGGCCTTTCAGATACGCGCTGCCGGTAAGCGGGTGCTGTATCAACCGCAATCGCGGGTGATTCACTTCGAGGGGCAAACATCGGGCACCGATGAAACACAGGGCGTCAAGCGCTATCAGGTCATCAATCAGGCGGCGTTCTTCGACAAGTGGCGCACGGTGCTGGCGCGGCATCCCGAACGTTACGGCGATATTCGCCGTGCGGCCGAACACACCGTTCGCGCACGCATTCTGGTGTTCGACGCCTGCATGCTGACGCCCGACCGCGACTCGGGTTCGCTGCGCATGTGGCACCTCCTGCGTCTGCTCGCGCAGCCCGGTCACAAGGTGACGTTTGCCGCCGCTTCGCTCGAATACCGCACGCCTTACGTCGGGCAGTTGCAGGCGGACGGAATCGAAGTGCTTCACCTTCCGTATTTCAACGCGATTGAAACGTTTTTGCAGGCGCACGGCAACGAATACGACGTGATCGTGCTGTCGCGCCTCGAAGTGGCGGCGCAATGGCTGGCGGCAGTGCGCAAGTGGGCGCCGCAGGCGTTTGTGGTTTACGACACCGTGGATTTGCATTTTCTGCGCGCCGAACGCGAGGCCGAAGTGCAAAACAGCACAACGGCCCGCGCACAGGCGGAAGCCCAGAAGAAACAGGAATTGCGGCTGATTCGCGCCACTGATCGCACCTGGGTCGTGTCGCCGGTTGAACAGGCGTTGCTGACGCCGCTGGTTCCCGACGCGAAGATCGCAGTGTTGTCCAACATCCACGAGTTAAAACCTGTCGGTCGCGGATTCGGCGAACGCGCCGGACTGCTGTTTATCGGCAGCTTCCGCCACCCGCCCAACGTCGATGCGATGCTGTGGTACGGGCGCGAAGTGTTGCCGCATGTGCGGCGGTTATTGCCCGGCGTCGTCACCACCATCATCGGCGGCGACCTTCCGGCGTCGGTGAAAGCGCTGGCAGCGGACGATGTGGCGGTGACCGGTTACATCGAAGACATCAAACCGTATTTCATGGAGACTCGCGTCTCGATAGCGCCGCTGCGCTACGGCGCGGGCGTCAAGGGCAAAGTCAATCAGGCGATGAGTTACGGCGTACCGGTCGTGGTCACGCCGATAGCCGCCGAAGGCATGCACCTGACCGATGGACGCGATGCGCTGATCGCCGACGATGCCCGCACGTTTGCCGAAGCGATTGCGCGTGTTTATCAGGATGAGGCGCTGTGGCAACAACTGTCGTCAGCGGGACGCGCCAACATCGAGGCGCATTTTTCGCGTGACCAGGCAGCGCAAGAACTGGAAAAAACACTGGAATTGGCAAGACGGGCGTCAGGGATCAGAGGGCAGTAATCAGGAATCAGAGGACAGAGATCAGGAATCAGAATACGCGAAGATGTAGGGGCGGGTTTCAAACCCGCCCAGTTTTTTTACCGCAAAGAACGCAAAGTTTGTAGGTCGTGGTGAGCGTAGCGAACCGCGACGGGGTGGCCTCACGCGAAGGCGCGAAGAACATGAAGCTCCCTCCCCTTCAAGGGGTGGGCTGGGGTGGGGATGGGGGTTGTCAGGAATCAGAAAACCATTTCACGCGAAGACGCGAAGACGCAAAGGCGCGAAGACGCGAAGACG
>JAITMH010000166.1 GCA_031277445.1 Burkholderiales bacterium | reverse complement strand
CAACCCGAAGGCCTTCTTCACTCACGCGGCATGGCTGGATCAGGGTTGCCCCCATTGTCCAAAATTCCCCACTGCTGCCTCCCGTAGGAGTCTGGGCCGTGTCTCAGTCCCAGTGTGGCTGATCATCCTCTCAGACCAGCTACCGATCGTCGCCTTGGTAGGCCTTTACCCCACCAACAAGCTAATCGGACATCGGCCGCTCCCATAGCGCGAGGTCTTGCGATCCCCCGCTTTCCTCCGCAGAGCATATGCGGTATTAGCCAACCTTTCGGCTGGTTATCCCCCACTACGGGGCACGTTCCGATGTATTACTCACCCGTTCGCCACTCGCCATCAGGCCGAAGCCCATGCTGCCGTTCGACTTGCATGTGTAAAGCATGCCGCCAGCGTTCAATCTGAGCCAGGATCAAACTCTTCAGTCTAATCTCTGCTTAATTAACTCATTCGAAATCCGTTAAGACTGACCGTCTCGCGACGGCCACACTTGCGTACTTCTGTATGAGTACTGCTATTTCTTTAAACCAGCCCACTTCTCAAATTCGTTCAACTTGCGTCGAAAAAACCGATCCGCAGGCCATGAGCAGCACCCACACCTATCAATCGCCATCTTTTTAAAGAACCGCACTGAAACCTACACGTTTCAAAAGCGTAGAAGCGAGATTATGGCACACCCAATTTTCTTTTGCAACACCCTAAAAATAAAAAAATCAGGGAAAGTAAAAATCCACCCCGCACCCCGTTAAGCTCACGGTATGATGTGGGTTGAGCGTCTGCGTTCATTATATTGTCATGACTCTTTTGCCCTCCGCACCGCCCGCGCCACCCGCTTCGCCCCCGTTGCAGGAAACGCCGCCCCCCGTTCCCGTGAATGTTGCTTCGGGACGTTTTTTGGGCACGCTGCTGTTTCTTTTTATCGCTCCTTTATTGGTATGTGTACTGGCTTATCTGGCCTGGGCGCTTCCGGGCGCCTGGTTTTCCGGCGCTTCCGTAAATATCTGGACGCCGCAAAATATTACGCTCGCCCGAGGTGTGTTGGTCGGCATTGAATCTGACCGGGCGCATTTTGCTACCGAACCCAATGGGCTGGCTGTGCTGACGCTCAACACTCGCTTTCCGGCGCGTGATTATCCTGTTTTGGACTGGGATATTTCCGGCCTTCCCGACGGTACGGTTGGCAAGCTTTTGTGGCGCACCGATTACGCGCCCAACGCGCAGCGTCAGGTTGATCTAAGGATTGAGAATGGCCGCTTGCTTCCTGTAACGCTCGTCCGCGAAGCCGACTGGCTCGGCAATGTTCTTGGCCTCGCTCTCGCCCTTCAACTTCCGGCGCCGCAACCATTCACTGTTGTGAATCTTCGGGCGCATCCAATGGACGCTCTGGAAACATTGGGCTTGCGCGTCAAAGAGTGGAACAGTTTTGCCGGTTGGCGCGGAACATCTATTTACCGCTTGGAAGACCCGGGAACAATTCCACTGTCGCTGTTGGTTATCGCCGCGTTTGCGCTGCCGCTTCTCGGCGCGATCACGCTTCTTCTCTGGCGTCGCTGGCGTGATCGTTATCTCGACTTCCCGCGCACCATGCCGCGCTATTGGCTTTATGGCGGAATGGCGCTTCTCTGCATGGGCTGGATGCTTCTTGATGTTCGCTGGACGATCCAACTGGCGCAACAAGCCACGCAAACATGGCAAACTTACGGCGGTAAAGACTGGACACAAAAACATCTGGCGGCAGAAGACGGTGCGCTCTTTGCTTTTATCGAAAAAGCGCGTGCGGAATTACCGGCCTCTCCTGTTCGCATTTTCATCATGGCCGAAGCCGCTTACTTTCGAAGTCGTGCTGCGTACCATCTTTATCCGAACCATGTGTTTTACGATCTCCACTCGACACAACCACCCGATGCGGATCTCTTGCGTCCCGGCGATTACCTGCTCGTCTTTCAACAACGCGGCGTTCAATACGATGCCGCAAAGAACAAAATCCGCCTGCCTTCCGGCGTTGAGCTTTCTGCCGACGCCAAAGTGATTGACACCGGCTCCGCCTTTTTTGAGTTAACGCCATGAAGTTAGCACTATGACCTGGTTTCTTGCCCTGATCGCTTTGCTTTTGCCTTGGCTGACCGGCGCCGCATTGCTTTACGCCGCCGCTGCATTAACGTTGTCGCGCACCACCGTACACGCGCCGGGAGAAATTTTCTGGCGACTCGGCGCCGGCGCTTTTCTGGGTTACTGGCTGGTAACGTGCCTGATGCGTCTGCTTGCGCTTCTCGGCATTCCTTTCGGCCTGACTGTGATCGCATTGCCGTTGTTGCTGATTACCGCGCTGGCTGTTTTCGTCGGCTGGCAACGCGCTCCGTTTTTTACCCTCTCCCCTCGCGGGAGAGGGTGCCCCGAAGAGCCTGCCCCCGAAGCGCTTTTGATCGGGGGGGCGGGAGAGGGGGCGAATAAAACCCCTCCCCTTCAAGGGGAGAGTTGGGGTGGGGATGGGTTTTCAGCCTCCCCCTCTCCCCCAGCCCCTCTCCCACAAGGGGAGAGGGGAGCAGAGCGCGACGCTTCCTCACAGAAATGCGCTCTCTTAAGCCAAAACAGCTTTCTCGACCTCCCAAAACTGACACGCTATCTGTTTTTCGCGCTTCTCGCCTGGCTCGCATTGCGTTTCGGCTTGCTGTTTTTTGAAGTCTCCACCCGCCCGCTCTTTCCCTGGGAAGCCTCGATTCAATGGGCGTCGAAAGCGCATGTTTACTTCGGTCTGAAAACGCTGGCGCCCTTCGGGGATAGCACCGCCTGGTTCAATGGCAACTTCAGCGGCAACGTTTATCTCGATAACGCGCCGAACCTGCCCATCACTTTGCCGCTGTTGCAAGCATGGATGTGTGTTGCCATCGGTAAATGGAACGACGTGCTGATGAATCTTCCATGGTGGGGCATGTTGCTGGCGCTGACATTTGCCGTTTATGGATTCATGCGCAGTCAGGGACTTGGTCCTTTCGCAAGCCTCATCACCGCATGGCTCGTCGCTTCGCTGCCACTGCTCAACACCCACGTTGCGCTGGCCGGTTTGCCCGACTTGCCGCTGGCAGGAACGTTTACTTTGGCAGCGCTGTCGTTGATGCGCTGGTCGCATTCGCGGCAATGGCTCGATTTGTTTTGCGCGTTGCTCTTTGCGCTTATCGCCGCGATGCTGTGGCCAACCGCTTATTTATGGCTGGCCCTATTGCTTCCGGCGCTCGTCTGCATTCTTCTCCCCAAGAGTGCGCGGATTCTGGCGCTGGCGCTTCCTGTCGTCACCATCGCGGGGCTTCTGACGTTAACACAAGCCGGTGCGTCGCTATCGCCCGCGCTGGCGAACCTTCATTTCGACACCGACCCCGATACCTGGTTGTCCAACTTCATCACGGGAGAAAACTGGCATTTGCTTTGGCTTGCCGCGTTAGCAACCACGGTTATCGGACTCCGCGAATGTCTGCACACCAGAATAGCACCGCTCACCTTTATCGTATGGGGCGGCATACTCATCTCCGTCGTTGCCATTGCGCTACCGGAACTTGTTTCGTGGTTGTTCGGCGCAATGCAAGCCGAACGTCTTTTAATCACCGTAGCGCCCCTTATCCTCGTTTGGGTTGTCATTGTCTTTCGAGAACGTTTCCTGTCTCCCTGAGCACTTCCGGCGCTTTCATTTCGAGCGCCCGAATGTACGCTTCTTCAAGATTCCGGCAATGCTGCTTCATGTCCACCAAGGGCGAATGCGCCATTCCCCTGCGTATTCCTTCGCGCACCTCCGCCATAAACGTTTTATCACTGCTCAAACGCACCGCTATCTCGACATACTCTTTCCCACCATGCGCGACGGTTCGCGTTTCCCCAAGATTCTTCAGAATCGAATAGCTTGACCGTTCTCCGTGGCGACGCCCGACAAGCGTCACAACCGGCACACCGGCGCTCAGCGGTTCCAGTGTTCCGTTCACGTTGCCATAAGGCATCGGGTCAAGTACAAAATCAATGATGGAATACCGCGCCTGCCGTGACGCCATTTTCGTCGGCATCGGAAGAAAAAGATAACGGTCTTCCGTAATGCCAGCGCTTTTCATCAGGTTTTGATAACTCTGCGTATGGGCAGAAAAAAACGGGGAGAACACCAGCTTGGCTTGCGGAATTCTCTCCAGAACCTGCTTCCATAACGCCAAGCACCGTGCTGACAATTTGGTCGGCACCACAAAAGCGCCGATCAGTACCGCCCCTTCCGCAATCCCCAGAGACGCCCGATGATACGGATGCTCTGCCGCTTCCTCAATGGGCGCATAAGGGTAAACACATCCTTGCATCGGCAGGAATGTTTCGATCTGGTAGGGCTGCATCTCCGGCAAATCGGCATCATGATCGGTCAACTTGAAATCGACCGCCGATAGACCGACCGTCCCCGAGCTCGCGATATGCGTGATCTGCACCCGCGCCGGTTTCAACGCCAGAATTCCCGGTCTGGAACCGGGAGTGTTGGTTGATAAGTCCACCAGGATATCCAGATCATCTGCGCTAATCCGGTTTGCCAATTCGTGTTCCCCCAGTCCGGGCAGAAAATGGAAATGGTCGGCAAGTTGGAGAAATTGTTCCGTAACCAAATCCCGCTGCCCGTTCAGCGAATAAAAGAACAGTTCGAATTTTTCCTTATCGTGATGTTGTATTGCCTGCCACGCCATCCACCCCATCACATGATCGTAAAAATTTGCTGATAAATAGCCCACCCGGATTTTCCCCGGCTTTCTTTCCGACGCACACGGCAACGGCGTTCCGAACGTTTTTTGCATCGCCATATCGTAAAGCCTGTCCAGACGCAGCGAAAATTCCGGCTCTACGTCGAAGAACAGAAACTGATACCGCAACAAATTCAGCACTTCGACAAGCTCGGCAGGATTTTCCGCTTTGAACCTGCCTTTCCGCAAACCGTCAAGAAAAAGCTCGACCCCTTTGAAGTCCCCCATGAACTGACAGGCTTCCAACGCCGACGATGCCATCACCATCGACTGCGGGCAACGTGTTTGAAACAGTTTGAGGTTTTCAAACCAGTCGCGCAGCTTTCCGCTCTCCGCCAAAACGTCTCCCAAACGCTTGTACGATCCGACATGCCCCGGATGTTTTGACAACACATATCGGTACGCACGCTCCGCCGTCTCAAGTTGTTTCTGTCCCTGAAACAACTGCCCCAAATAAAAATGCGCTTCCAGCAAATCGGGATTAAACAAAAGCGCCCGCTGATAAGAACGCGCCGCTTCTTGTAAGCGATTTTG
>JAITMH010000146.1 GCA_031277445.1 Burkholderiales bacterium | reverse complement strand
TTCGCCTGTGCCGGGCAGCGAAATACCGAGGTTGGCCATTTTTTTTTCTCCGGGTCCGTTGACCACGCATCCCATCACCGCTACCCGCAAATTTTCGACGCCGGAAAATGTTGTTCGCCAGACCGGCATCGACGTACGCAAATAGCGTTGAACATCGGCGGCGAGTTTTTGAAAAAAAGTGCTGGTGGTGCGTCCGCAACCCGGGCAGGAAATGACCATCGGCGCGAAAGCACGTAATCCCATCGTCTGCAAAATTTCCTGAGCGACGATGACCTCTTGCACCCGCGACGCTTCCGGTTCCGGCGTGATCGAGACACGAATCGTATCGCCGATGCCTTGTTGCAACAGAATCGCAAGCGCGGCGCTGGAAGCGACGATGCCTTTCGAGCCAATGCCCGCTTCGGTCAGCCCCAGATGCAACGGATAATCGCAACGCTCGGCCAGCAAGCGGTAAACCGCGATCAGGTCTTGAACCTCTGAAACTTTGCACGACAACACGATGCGATCACCGCGCAAACCCTGCGCTTCGGCAAAGGCAGCGCTCTCCAGCGCTGACGTGACCAGCGCCTGATGCATCACTTGCGCCAGCGGCAACGGCGTTGCCTGTGCTTGATTGGCGTCAAGCAACCGCACCAATACTTGCTGGTCGAGCGATCCCCAGTTAACGCCGATTCGTATCGGTTTGTCGAAGCGCAGCGCACAATCAATCAGTTGCGCAAACTGGCTGTCGTGTTTGTCACCCTGACCGACATTGCCGGGATTGATGCGTAACTTGGCGAGCGCTTCGGCGCAGGCCGGTTCATCGGCAAGCAGTTTGTGTCCGTTGTAATGAAAATCGCCGATCAGTGGCACGTCGCATTGTTGTCGATCAAGCGCTTCACGGATGCGCGGCACGGCGCGTGCGGCTTCTTCCGTGTTGACCGTGATGCGCACCAGTTCGGAACCGGCGTCGGCCAGCGCTTTAACTTGGGCAGTCGTAGCGACAATGTCAACAGTGTCGGTGTTGGTCATCGACTGCACAACGATGGGCGCACCGCCGCCGATGGCAACGTTGCCGACCATCACCTGACGGCTCAAACGGCGGGGTGGGCAGGAATACAAGACGTTATGCTTCATGATCAATGGCGCTGATGACTCTGGCGATAATTTCTCCTGTTGTAATAAGGTCGATCGTTTCGATATAGCGAGCCGTGCCTTGCTTAATCCGGGCATCAATGTCAAAACTGCGTACCTGATTACAAACAGCAACCCCTTGGGTGTCATGCCCCATGATCGGAACAGCCAACCCGACATTGCGGGTAAAAACCCCGCCGCCGGTGATTGGTACAGTCATGCACACGCCCAACGCGTTGATTTCTTTCGGGGTAATAACGATGAAACGGTGTCGATCCTTCATTTCCCTCCCCTGAACAGGGTTCGGGTCAATCCAGAAAACATCGCCGCGTTCAGGCGTCCTGATGCGAGGCATCAAGTGAGCTCCTGGCCAACCGCTTCCCCTTCGAGCGCCCAAGCCGTTTTCTTGTTCAATTTTTTCAACTGCTCGGAACCTTTAAGCAGTTCGGACAAGCGATAGCGTTTGCGGTTTGCGGTAAGCGGTTTGGCGATTAACCGGCCCTCATTGACGTTAAGCTCCATCTGCGCGCCGACTTCCAGATTAAGTTGTTTGAGCATTGTTGGTGGAATCGTCATTACCATCGCGCCGCCTTGCTTACGGACAGTCGTTTTTACAAGCATTTGTTCAGGCCTCTGTGTCATCACCGATGTGCTACAAATGTAGCACGTCAATGCGTCATGGTCAACAAGGTGAAGATTGGGGAAGGGCGCCGTCCTGACGGCAACTTACTCAAGCACCAACCGCGCCACGCCCTGTTTGCTGCGGTCGCTCAAATCGACAGGCTCACCGCGCAATGTCACGGTGGCGGCGTTGCTGTTTCCAAACACCAGCGAGAACGGCGGCGCACCGAGCAAGGTTCTTTCGTTGCCCTCTCTTGCAATCGCGGAATAAAGGATTCTGTCGTGCTTGTCGCGCACTTCGACCCAGGAATCGCCGGTAAAGCGCAACACCAGTTCGGCTTCTTCGTGTTCCGTAACCGCAGGCGATTCCGTTGGAGAAGCAGCCGGCGAAGCAACCGGGTCGGCAGATGTTTCCGACAGCGGCGTGATGATTGGCGTGAAGGTGAAACCGCTTTCGCTTTCTTGTGAGATGAACGGCGGCGCGAATTCTTCGATGATAACGGGCATTGCGTCATCGTGCGCTGCTTGCGCGACAGGGCGCTCCGGGAACAAGGTCGTTATTTGCGGCCAGAAGAAAAAAACGGCAGCGATAACGGCGAGAACCATGACCGCCAGCAACCATTTCCAACTCTGCGGCTGGATTGTTTTTTCACCGTAGGGTGACAAAACAGGCATCGCGTGAGTCGGTGTTTTGACGCTGGAGGCAGCAGGGCTGAGGGCTTGAGGGGTTTCCGGCGGCAACGCCTCCAGCACGGCATCGGCGTTGATGTCCAACAAACGTGCGTAATTGCGAATGAAGCCGCGCACGAAAGTACGCGGCGGAAGGGCGTCAAAATTTTGTTGCTCAAGCGCATGGACTTGACGTGGCGCCAGCTTGAGCAAATGCGAAACGTCGTCGATAGAAAAACCGGCAGCTTCCCGTGCTTCTTTCAACAGCGTTCCCGCAGAGAGGGTTGTGTCCGAAGTGCTTTGTTCCATCTCAGAGGAATTTTCCTGATTCATTTCTTCCTGGGGCGATTCTTGATCCGGTGCTTCCGAAACAGCAGCGGCTTCTTTAACTTCCGGAGGCAATGCGGCTTTCCCCGAAGTCAGAACAGAAACCTGCGCAGACTCTGCCGACAGCAAGTCGTTATCGACGGGCTGCTCCGAAAGCGCTGCGCGTTTCTTGGCGCGTCTGGACTCAGATTTGCTCACGGACAACTTCCGGGCGCAGTGATTCGTTGCGTCTGCTCGGCGTTCGGGTAGCGGTTTTGTAATTGGAGGATGTAAGACTCTTCGGCTCTTTTATCGTTCAATTTACGTTCAACACAGGCGCCGAGAAACAGCGCGTCGGCCGTCGGCGTCGGTGTTTGCATGATGATGCGCATCATGGCGCGTGCTTCGTTGAACTTGCCTTCGCCGTAGTTAAGTTCAGCCAGCGAAAAAGCGGCCTGAAAATAATCGGGGCGAACGTTCAGCGCACGTTCCAGATATTGACGCGCCGTAGCGTTGTCGTTGATGGACATCGCGCAACGTCCGGCGTTGGTGAAAGCGATCTCCGGCGTTCTGTAAAGCGGGTCACGCGCAACACGGTCAAATTCCGCCAACGACTCACGCGCCCGACTGGAGGTACACAGGAACCAGCCCCAGTTATGGCGGATTTCAGGGTTGTTCGGATCGAGTTCAATCGCACGCCGGAAGTTGCTGCTGGCCAACGCATCTTCTCTCAGATAGGAGTACACCAGTCCGTAGCCGTTGTAAATCATCGCGTAGCGGTCATCGAGCTTTTTGGCTTCGTCAAGTTCTTCCAGCGCTACGTCAAACTGACCACGCTCGTAGTAGCCGAGCGCCAGCGCGGTACGCGCCTCTGCGCGGGTGCGTGGCGAAATCGGTGTGCTTTGCAATTGCGGTCGCTGGGCGGCTTGCAGCGTTTGCGAAGAATCTTCAGGCGGAGGCATACCGGCGCAGGCCGAAAGCATCAGCACCACCAACGTCGAAATGAAGAAGCGGGAAAGAGAGGGCATAATTAACAGTTCCTTAAGTAGCAGGGCGCTCGGTGTGAGAATAACAGGAAAAACGGTGGCGTTCACGCGAAACAGGAAACTGCGCGGAGGATTTTTCGGAAAGCGCCGCCGCTTCACGCGGTTCGGCACGATGCGGAACATCGCTCATCCGGTAGCGTACCCGATTGTGAACCTGACCGGCCAGTTGGCCGCAGGCGGCGTCAATGTCGCCCCCGCGTGTTTTGCGGATCGTGGTGACGATACCGGCGTTCATCAACACGCGCTGAAACGCCAGCACACGGTCGCGTGTCGGCGCCCGATACGGCGCTCCCGGGAACGGGTTGAACGGGATCAGGTTGAATTTGCAAGGCACGTCGCGCACCCGTTCGATCAGCGCGGCGGCCTGCGTCGGCGCGTCGTTGACACCGGCCAGCAACAGGTATTCAAAAGTGACGAAATCACGCGGCGCTTTTTCGAGATAACGGCGGCAAGCCGCCATCAGTTCGGACAACGAGTGACGTCGGTTGATCGGCATCAGCCGGTCACGCAATGCGTCGTCGGGCGCATGCAGGCTGACCGCCAGCGCGACAGGGCAGGCATCGCGCAGCGCGTCGATCATCGGCGCCAGGCCGGACGTGGACAGCGTAACGCGGCGGCGCGACAACCCGTAAGCGTAATCGCTCAGAAAAAGTTGCAACGCGGCGACGACATTTTTGAAATTGGCAAGCGGTTCGCCCATTCCCATCAGCACGACGTTGGTGATCGGCGACCGCCCCGCTTCGATCCAGGGTGCGCTCATGCCTTCCGCCAACAGCGTGCGATTGGCAACCCAAAGCTGACCGACGATCTCGCCGACGGAGAGGTTGCGGTTGAAGCCTTGCTGACCGGTTGAGCAAAACGTGCAATCCATCATGCAACCGGCTTGGGTCGAAATACACAGCGTGCCGCGATCATCTTCCGGCAAATAAACCGCTTCGACGGCGTTTTCTGCGCCCGCAGCATTTCCTGTTTCATTTTCCACCGCAAACAACCACTTCCTGGTGCCGTCGTTTGCCGTCGTGTCGCGCAGCACATGCGGTGGCCGAATCTCGGCAACCGCCGCGAGTTTTTCGCGCACGGCTTTCGAGAGATCGCTCATCCGGCTGATATCGTCGCAAAAACGCTGATGCAGCCAAGGCAGCACCTGTCGGGCGCGAAACGGTTTTTCGCCCATGTTGACGAAAAACGTTTCAAGCGCGGCGGGATCGAGATCCAGCAGGTTAACGTGCGGTAACGTGCTGCTCATGGCGGCGGAAAGCCTGGAGTGGTTTTGCTTCAAGCACATACACATTTCACCCTCTCCCCTCGCGGGAGAGGGTGCCCCGAAGGGGCGGGAGAGGGGGGGCGGCAGCCGTTTTACCCCTCTCCCCCAGCCCCTCTCCCACAAGGGGAGAGGGGAGCAAAGCGTGGCGCATCCTCACAGGAGTGTATCCAATGCTTTAGCCAAATTACCGGCTGTAAACGGCCAGCGCAGGGAAGAAATACGCAATTTCCACTGCGGCAGTCTCCGGTGCATCGGAACCATGCACGGCGTTGGCGTCGATCGACTTGGCAAAATCGGCGCGAATCGTGCCGGGATCGGCCTTTGCCGGATCGGTTGCGCCCATCAACGTGCGGTTTTTCGCAATGGCGTCAGCGCCTTCAAGCACCTGAATCATCACCGGACCGGAGATCATAAAATCAACCAAATCCTTGAAAAAAGGGCGCTCACGATGCACCGCATAAAAGCCCTCGGCTTCGGTGCGCGACAACTGGCGCATTTGCGCCGCGACGATTTTCAGGCCGGCGTCTTCAAAGCGGGTATAAATTTTCCCGATAACGTTCTGGGCGACTGCGTCGGGTTTGATAATGGAAAGTGTGCGTTGCAAAGTCATGATGGTTCTCGTCGGTTTGATGGAATAAATAGAAAACTCTTCATTATAGCACGGTGTTCAGGGACCAGAGGCCAGAAATCAGAAAACCATCTCACGCGAAGCAGCGAAGAAGAAAAGCGTTAACCACAAAAAAAATTACTGTCATTCTGCGCGAAGCGAAGCGGAGTCGCAGAATCCACAAAAACCGCCTCACGCGGAGGCGCGGAGAGTACGGAGAGGAGCGCGGGCGGCAGGTTGCCGCCCCTACGCCAAAACCGCCGCACCGGCTTTTCTTTGCGTTCTTTGCGGTTAAATCATGTTTTTGTTCCCGGTTCTGCGACTTCGCGCAAAATGACCGCTATTTTTCTTCGTGATTTTCGTGTTTTTCGTGGTTAAAAGCTTTTTTCTCCGCGCCTCCGCGTGAGACACAATGGCTGGTTTGAAACCCGCCCCTGCATCTTCTTTGCGCGTTATTCATTCTTTGCGGTTAAAATGTTCCGACAACGAATTCCTGATACCTGACTCCTGATGCCTGCCTTTTTCCTGCGCCATTACCGCATCTTCGGTTTCACGCGCTTCTTGCTGCGGCGAATGCTCGAATTGCGGATGACACAGGCAGCGGCCAGCCTGACGTTTGCCACGTTGCTGGCGCTCGTTCCGTTATTTACTGTCGCGCTGATCGTCTTGTCGGCGTTTCCGGTTTTCGGCGAATTTGCCGACCGCTTCAAACTGCTGGCGCTGGGGATGCTGGTGCCTGAATACGCGGACAAAGTCGGTGATTACGTCGAAGAATTTCTCCGAAATGCCGGCAACTTGACCGCCGCCGGCGTGATCTTGCTTGGGATCGCCGCGTTCTTGCTGTTATACACCATAGAAAGCGCGTTCGACGACATCTGGGCGACGCGCAATCGCCGCAACCTCATGCAGCAGTGTCTGGTTTACTGGATGATTTTGACGCTTGGGCCATTGCTGATCGGCGCCGGTTTTACGTTGTGGCGGTGGCTGCATCACCGATTCGGTGTTCCCGACACTTGGCCGATGTTTGCGCACCTGTTTCATTTTTTGAGCACATGGGGCACGACAACAGCGTTGCTGTGGCTCGTTTATCGTGTCGTTCCGAATCGCCATGTGCTCTGGCGGCATGCGCTGGTCGGCGCGTTGTTCGCGGCGCTGCTGGTGGAAGGCGGCCGCTATGCGTTCAGCTACTACGTCGGAAAAGTAACCTCTTACCAACTTGTTTACGGCGCTTTTGCCAGCTTGCCGATTTTTTTATTGTGGCTGTACTGCCTGTGGCTGGTTGTGCTGGCCGGCGCCATTATCACGGCGTCGCTGTCGTACTGGCGCGGCGCGGCATGGCGGCGTCCCTGCGACTTCCGTCGCCGTTTTCAAGACGCCGTGGAAATTCTTTTGCGACTTTATGAAGCGCAGCACGAGGGCAGGGCGCTGCAACTTTCTCATTTGCGCAAACACATCAGCGCGGGTGACGATCAGATCGGTTTTCTGCTCGATACGATGACCCATAAACAAATGATTCATAGAGGTCACGATGGATGGGTGTTGCAACGCTGTGCGGAAACGCTGCGACTGGACGAAGTGATGCGGCTGTTTCTCGACGAACATCCGTCGGAACCGGAGGATTTGGTTGAAATCGAATTGCAGGGATTGCTGCATCCCGTTTTTGAAAAACTCAACATCTCGCTGGACGAATTGGCGCAGCGTGTTAAGGCGCGGAAGACGTAACCGGAGTAAGTGAATAAAACCGGCAATCGCTTGTTACACCCCTCCTGTAATAATTGTTCATGATAAAGCCCGCCTTCTTGGTTCACATAAAGTTATAATTCGCACTCGCTTGCTGAAAAGGAAAAACCATGCTTGCAATACCTCGCGCCGCCATGTCATCAACGCTTTCTTTCCGCTGTTCACACGGTCGCTTATCGCCTGTCGCGCTTGGTGGGCTACTGTTAAGTGTGACGCTTTTGTTGCTTGCGCTACGTGCATGCGTACCAAGCGCCGTTACTATCATCGACGTGAGTGATAGCATCGCGGCAAGCGGCAGAGGCTGGACATACGACCCTAATACCCATGTGTTTATCATCACTGGCAATGTGACTATCACAGGAACAACAGAGAGCAACCGCATTGTGGTCGCGCCTGGAAGCAAAGTAAGAAATATCACGCTTTCTGACACAAATATTGACACAAGCGGTATTGATGAAGCCTGCGCTTTTAATATCGCGGGTGCCATGGTGAATCTGACGTTGGTCGGAACCAACACACTGAAAAGCGGCATGGGCAAAGCGGGTTTAGGGGTGCCGAGTGGCTCCACGCTGACTATTGGCGGTGTAGGTAGTTTGGCGGTCACTGGTGGTCCTAGCAACACGCCCGTTGGTCCCTCACGTATTCCCCGTCTCCCTGGTGCTGGCGCAGGCATTGGTGGCGATGGTTTTTTAAGTGCTATTACAGGAGGCAACATCACTATCGACAGCGGTACAGTTAATGCTGTCGGTGGTAGTGGCGGCGGTGCGGGCATTGGTGGTGGAAGAAATGGCGCGAGCGGTAACATTGTCATCAATGGTGGTGTTATCAACGCCGTCGGTGACGAAGGCGGCGCGGGCATTGGTGGCGGTCTCCACGCGAAAGGAGAAAGAGGCAGTATCATCATCAGTGGCGGCACGGTCAATGCCCAAGGAGGTGCTTTGTACACAGTCGGTGGTGCGGGCATTGGTGGAGGTGGCTATGCTCAAGGGGAGAATAAGATCGTCATCAGTGGAGGCATTGTTAGTGCCACTGGCGCCAACAGTGGCGCAGGTATTGGTGGTGGCATTCGCGGTAATGGCGGCGACATTACCATCGACGGCGGCACGGTTAATGCTTTCGGTGGCAATCGCGCTGGCGGTGCGGGCATTGGCGCCGGCTCTGAAGGAGGGGGTGGTAACATTGTCATCAACGGTGGTACGGTCAATGCCACCGGTGGTTCGGGCGGTGGCGGTGGTGCGGGCATTGGCGGCGGCGACTTTGTCGGCGGGGGCGGTAACATTGTCATCACTGGTGGTTCTGTCAGCGCCAATGGCGGCGAAGGCGCTGCGGGCGTTGGCGGCGGCTTTGGAGGAGGGAGCGGCAGCATCACGATCACCGGCAACGCAGATGTGAACGCTGCAGGTGGTGGTAACAGCAGGGATAGCTGCGGTGCTGGCATCGGTTCTGGTGGCTCAGTAAAATCACTGGCGGCAGCTCCTCCTGATCCTCCTGAAGGTGTGATCACGATCAATACTACGGGTGTCGTAAACGCCATTGGCGGTACCTTCGTGGACAACAAAGGTGTTCCTCATAGCTGCACGGACATTGGTCAAGGTTGCTAACGCGGTCTATCCCACCATGCCTCCCGTCACTTCGCTTCTTCGCTGCCTTGCCATTTCACTTGTTGCCGTTGCCCTGCTTGCGGCGTGCGGTGAGAAGAAGCAGGGCAATGCAGCGCCTCGTCCGGCGCTGACGGTGACGGTGGCGCAACCTGAGGCATCTGATCTGACCAAGAGGCATTTTTGTGTTTGCTGCCCTAAGGGTTTTGTTATCGTCGGTTAATATATAAAGTCGCCTGAACCAAGCGCAAAGTTTGGCTTTACCGCTGAATCTCGTAAAAATGATATCATCTTATCTGTCAGTGATTCGCACCACCGTATTAACGTAAGAAAGGGGGTAGTCGTTTGCCCAAATAGTAGCCTACGGTTTAAAAGCGGTGGAGGAAGTAAAATGAAAATAACAGAAGAGAATTGGTCTCTGCTGAAGCAGCATTACCAAAAAGCGATGAAAAATTATTGTTCCATAGGTACGGTCGATGGACGGGGA
>JAITMH010000125.1 GCA_031277445.1 Burkholderiales bacterium | reverse complement strand
ATTGTTCACAGTTCGCCTGCCTATGGTATCGACGATTTCCAGAGTTGCCGAAAGTACGGCATGAAGGACGAGGCAATTCTCAATCCGGTGCAAGGCGATGGAAAGTTTCATGAGTCGCTTCTGTTTTTTGGCGGGCTGTCGATCTGGGACGCCAATCCGAAAATCGTCGAGAAGCTGCGTGAAGTCGGCGCGTTGTTGCACACTGAAAAAATCACGCACAGCTATATGCACTGCTGGCGTCACAAGTCGCCGATTGTTTATCGGGCAACGCAACAATGGTTCGCCGGTATGGACGATGTTCCCGGTTTTCAGGGAGTGAAACCGAAAAAAACATTGCGCGAAACAGCGCTTGCGGGCATTGAGGTGACGCGGTTTTATCCGGACTGGGGGAAGGCGCGTTTGCAGGCGATGATTGCCAACCGGCCTGACTGGACCTTGTCGCGGCAGCGTCAGTGGGGCGTGCCGCTTCCGTTTTTTGTCGATAGGCAAACCGACGAATTGCATCCCGATTCGTTGGCGTTGCTTGAAAAAGCGGCGAAGAAGATTGAGCAGAGCGGTATTGAGTCCTGGTACGAAGCGACGGCTGCTGATTTCGGCGTCGATGAAAAGCAGTACCGCAAGTTGACCGACACGCTTGATGTCTGGTTCGATTCCGGTTCAACGCACCAGACGGTGTTGGGTGGCCCGAATGGGCTGGGTTCGCACGGCGCGAAAACGCGCTTTCCGGCAGACTTGTATCTCGAAGGTTCCGATCAGCACCGTGGCTGGTTTCATTCGTCGCTTCTGGTGTCGTCGATGCTCAATGGTGTGCCGCCGTACAAAAACATATTGACGCATGGTTTTACGGTCGATGGCAATGGCCGCAAAATGTCGAAGGCTCTCGGTAATACGGTGCCGCCACAAAAAGTTGGCGACACGCTGGGTGCGGAAATTCTGCGTCTGTGGGCGGCGTCAACCGATTATTCGGGCGAATTGTCGATTTCAGATGAAATTTTGAAGCGCGTGGTCGAAAGCTACCGCCGCATCCGCAACACGCTGTGTTTTCTGATGGGCAACACCTCCGATTTCGATTTTGCCCGTGATGCCGTGCCGCTCAATGAAATGTTTGAGATGGATCGCTATGCGTTGGCGAAGGCGGGCGCGTTGCTGGCGAGCATACGCGAAGATTACGAGCAGTACGAATTTCATTCGCTCGTACAGAAAGTGCAGACGTATTGTTCGGAAGAGCTGGGCGGGTTTTATCTTGACGTGTTGAAAGACCGGCTTTACACCACCGGAAAAACAAGCCGGGCGCGGCGTTCGGCGCAAACGGCGCTTTATCACATCCGCGATCTGGTGTTGAGGTTGATCGCGCCAATCTTATCGTTTACGGCGGAAGAAGCCTGGCGTATTGTGCATCCTGAAGATTCGACGGTGTTCGTGCGTTGCTGGGAAGATGCGTTCCCCGATGTTGCGGAAGCGCCGCGTTTGCTGGAAAAATGGCAGCGCCTTCTTGCCGTGCGCGCACTGGTGTTGAAGGAGTTGGAAAACCTGCGCGAAGCGGGCGGCATCGGTTCGTCGTTGCAGGCGGAAGTGGTGTTGACACTGGCGGCGGATGATTATGAATTGTTAGAAACGCTTGGCGATGACTTGCGTTTTGTGTTGATCACGTCTGCCGCCCGTATCGTCAAGGGCGAAGCTTTGCACATTGCGGTGACGCCATCGACCGGGGTCAAATGTGAACGTTGCTGGCACTGGCGACACGATGTCGGTCGTGATCCGGCGCATCCGACGCTGTGCGGGCGCTGTGTTGACAATCTGTTCGGCGAAGGCGAGGCGCGTCAACATGCCTAAGAAAATTGCGCCCTGGAGCAAAGATGCGCATTACGAATGGCGCAAGAGCGTGTGGTTGCTGGTCAGTGCGCTGGTGATTGTGCTTGATCGCGTAACCAAGTTGCTGGTGTATGAAACGTTTTACAGCGGCGAAGTGCGACCGGTGACTTCGTTTTTCAGTTTTATTTTGACGTTTAATACCGGCGCGGCGTTCAGCTTTCTGGCGGGTGCAGGCGGTTGGCAACGGCCATTTTTTATCGTGATCAGTATTGTGGCCTGCCTGGTGTTCTCGTGGTTGCTGTTGCGTGGCGGCAGCCGCTTGTTCAGTCTGGGATTGGTATTGATTATCGGCGGCGCGATTGGCAATCTGTGGGACAGAATCGCGTATGGCCGAGTGATCGACTTTTTATTGTTTCATTATCAGCAATGGTCTTATCCGGCGTTTAACATTGCGGACAGCGCGATTGTTGTCGGCGCTGTTTTGTTGCTTGCTGACGGTGTGCGGCAGCGTAAGTACGCGGTCTATGAAGACCAGGAATCAGGAATCAGGCATCAGGCATCAGATACCGGTTCTGATCGTGAAAAGTCCTAACAAAAACATATTTTCTGTAAAGAAGATCTCACGCGAAGGCGCGAAGGCGCGAAGAATGCGGAGGGGCGCATTGGCGGGCGGCAGATTGCCGCCCCTGCGCCATTATCGGTACGCCTTGCTCGTAGGGGAGGCAACCTACCTCCCGTTTCTTCGCGCCTTCGCGCCTTCGCGTGAGCCTGCTCGTTGTGCAGAGACCTGCGCTTTCAAGAGGAGAGCGTAAACATGAAAATTCTGCTCGCCAACCCTCGCGGATTTTGTGCCGGTGTTGACCGCGCCATCGCCATCGTCGAAAAAGTATTGAAACGCGCCGGAACGCCGGTTTATGTGCGTCACGAAGTGGTACACAATACGTTCGTGGTTGAGCGGCTGAAAACGCAGGGCGTGATTTTTGTTGAGTCGCTCGAAGTGGTGCCAGACGGGGCGACGGTTATCTTCAGTGCGCACGGTACGCCAAAGCGGGTTTACGAAGAAGCGGCGCAACGCGGGCTGACGGTGTTCGACGCGACGTGTCCGTTGGTGACCAAGGTTCACATCGAAGTTGACCGGATGGCGCAGGCCGGTATCGAGATTGTGATGATCGGCCACGCCGGACATCCCGAAGTCGAGGGCACGATGGGGCAGTGTGAGGAGCCAATGCGCGACCGTATTCATCTGGTTGAAACGGTCGCCGACGTTGAGCGCTTGCAGGTGCGAAATCCGGAGCGCCTTGGCTATGTAACGCAAACAACGCTGTCGCAGGATGACGCGGCGCAAATCGTCGAAGCGTTGATCCGGCGTTTCCCCAAAATTCTTGCGCCGAAGAAGGAAGACATTTGTTATGCCACCCAGAACCGCCAGAACGCGGTGCGTACACTGACGGGAGAGGTCGATGTGATGATTGTCGTCGGCAGCCGCAACAGTTCCAACTCGAACCGGCTGCGCGAAACGGCGGAACGGCGCGGCATCGCTGCCTGGCGGGTGGACAGCGCCGCCGAGCTGCTGCCGGAATGGTTCGACGGCAAGCGCTGCGTCGGCATCACAGCGGGCGCTTCGGCACCGGAAGCGCTGGTGCGTGAGGTGGTGGTGCGCTTGCGGGCGCTGGGCGCTGACGAGGCGCACGAGTGCGATGGCGTTGTCGAAAAAGTCTCGTTTCCGTTGCCGAAAAATTTGCAGGGGGCGGGTTTTGGACAAAACTGATATGATAGGCTCCTGTGGGCGGAAACGCCTGAATTTGACGTAAGGGGGAAGGTTTATGCTCGGATGGTTTTGGTGGGCGTTGGCTCTAGTCCTAGTCAGCGCCGAGATGTTGGGCGGCGGGACGTTTTATTTATTGGCGCTGGCAATGGCTGCGGTCGTCGGCGGCGTGGTTGAATTGCTGGGGGGAAGTTTCCTCTGGCAATTGTTTTCGGTGGGCGCTTCGGGCGTGGTCGGGTGCCTTGGGGCATATTTCTGGCGCAGGAAAACCGGGCGTAACCCAGGCAAGCAAATGGCGTTCGATGTCGGCCAGCGGGTGCAGGTGCTTGTCTGGAACGACGACGGTTCCGCACGGGTTGCTTATCGCGGTTCACGATGGGATGCTATTGTGGCGACGCCAGAGACACCGCGGCGAGACAGCATGGTGATTGTCGAAGTTCGTGGGTCGGTGCTTGTGTTGGGTGAAAACCCGATGAGCGCGTCGCACTGATTTTTTTCTTTTTAAACTTTAACATAGGAGGTTCTGATGGTGAACTTTACTGCTGGTCAGATTATTGTGTGGGCGCTGGTGCTGGGCGCCATCGTCATGATTTTCAAAGCGTTCCTGATTGTTCCGCAGCAGCGAGCGTATGTTGTTGAACGGCTGGGTCGTTTTTATGAAGTGATGCAGCCGGGACTGAACCTCCTGATTCCGTTTTTAGACCGCGTGGCGTTTCGTCACGACTTGCGCGAAATTCCGCTCGACGTGCCGTCGCAAATTTGCATCACACGCGACAACACGCAGTTGCAGGTGGACGGTATCCTGTACTTTCAGGTGACTGACGCCAAGCTGGCTTCGTATGGTTCGTCAAACTATGTGATCGCAATCTCGCAACTGGCGCAGACAACGTTGCGTTCGGTGATTGGCCGGATGGAACTCGACCGGACGTTTGAAGAACGCGATCAGATTAACGCGACGGTGGTCAACGCGCTTGACGAAGCGGCGGCAAGCTGGGGCGTCAAGGTGTTGCGTTACGAGATTAAAGACTTGACGCCACCGAAAGAAATCCTGCGGGCGATGCAGCAGCAGATTACCGCCGAGCGCGAGAAGCGGGCGGTCATCGCAACGTCCGAAGGAAAGAAGCAGGAACAAATCAACCTGGCCATGGGTACACGCGAAGCGCAAATCGCCGAGTCGGAAGGTGAAAAGCAGGCAGTCATCAACCGTGCGCAAGGTGAAGCGGCAGCGATTCTCGCCAAAGCGGCAGCCACCGCAGCAGCGTTTCGTCAGGTCGGCGCGGCGACCTGCGCCGAAGGCGGTATGCAGGCATTGAACTTGCAAGTGGCCGGACAGTACATCGAGGCTTTCGCCAATCTCGCCAGGACCGGCAATACGCTGGTGGTGCCGTCCAACCTGTCCGACATGGCGGGATTGATTGCTGCGGCGACGACCGTGGTGAAAAAAGTAGGATAAAAGAAGAACGTCATGTCCACCCAAACCGACGGAGCTGCTTCTGAAATAGCTCCTTCCATACGCCGCCGCGCCGTAGTCGCGGCGGTGCTTGGTAATGCGCTTGAATTTTTCGATTTCGCCATCTACGGGATGTTCGCCGTGGTGATAGCGAAAGTGTTTTTTCCGGCAGTCAACGAAATCAATTCAATCATGGCGACGGTTGCTGTGTTCGGCGCGGCGTTTGTATTGCGACCGGTTGGCGGCGTGCTGATCGGAATGTACACCGACACCGCCGGACGCAAAAAAGCCTTGAGCCTGACAATGGTCCTGATGGCGCTCGGCACCGGAATGATCGGACTCGTGCCGCCTTACGCAGCCATCGGCATCGCTGCGCCCTTGCTGATCGTGTTTGCGCGTCTGCTTCAGGGCTTTTCAATGGGCGGCGAATTTTCAAGCGCCGTGTCGATGTTGATCGAGTACGCGCCGAAACGGCTGCGCGGCTTGTACGGCAGTTGGCAAATGTCGTCGCAGGGACTGGCATTCAGCCTTGGTTCGTTGTCGGCGTTCCTGCTGACGCAGGGATTGTCCCAGGAAGCGCTGGAGAGTTGGGGTTGGCGGGTTCCCTTCCTGCTCGGTATTCTGATCGGGCCGGTTGGCTTCTACATTCGTCAGCGCGTCGCCGAATCGCCGGAATTCGTCGAAGCAATGAAAAGGCAGACGAAACAGATTCGTTCGCCGCTGATCGAAGTGTTAAGCCGTTTCCCCAAAGAGATCATGTGCGGCTTCGGCTTGATCGTCGTGGGCGCGGCTGCTTCATACGTGGTCATTATTTATCTGCCGATTTTCGGCGTCACCCAGTTGGGTTTGACGCTGGGGCAAGTGCAGTTAAGCACGTTTCTGGCCTGCCTCATTCTTTTGGTGTTGTGCCCGGTCGCGGGATACTGCTCTGATCGGGTCGGACGCAAGCCGGTGCTGTTCACCGCAATTGTCGCCTATGGTTTGGTGGTGCATCCGCTTTTTTCCCATTTTCTGGAAAACGCATCGCTGGCGGCCATGATCCTGACGCAATGTTCACTGGCCGTTTGCATGAGCTTTTTCTGGGGACCGATGCCGGCAACGATGGCCGAACTTTTCCCGGTGCGTATTCGTTCCACCGGATTGTCGCTGTCGTTCAACCTTGGCGGCGCGTTGTTCGGCGGACTGGCACCGCTTTACTTGACGTATCTGCTGAGAGAAACCGGCAACCCGATGATGCCCGCCTACTATTTGATGATGAGCACGGTATTCGGACTGGCGGCGACCTGGGCGCTCGATTTCAATAAAGCGCGGGCGACGCAGGCGTCCTGGCAGGCGGGGTGAGGATCAGGGATCAGAAAACCATCTCAGGCGGAGGCGCGGGAAAAAATGATTCATGCGAAACCGCAAAGAAGAACGATTCCCTCTCCCGCTTTCGGGAGAGGGCGATGGGTTCTGCGACTTCGAAACTAGTGGGGGTTGGTATTGGAGTAGGAGGGGTGGCTGCGGGTATTGGATGCGCAGCGGCCGGAATTGGGTACTATTATTACTCTCGTTAGTGATCCTCTTGAGAAGCTGAGTCAGATAGATAAAATTTTTCAAGATTTAAAGGAGAAGGATGTTATTTTAGTATTTTTTTTGCTTGCCCCTCTCTGTCCATGCGGCAGTAGAACGGCTTTCTATTGGAGGGGAATTTATCTGAGGTGATTTTGTGAGAAATATAATAGGATTGATTGAAGGGATCAGCGGGCTTGCACTTATTTTTTTGACCGTGATAGTTGTTTTAAAAGGGAAAAAAACAGCGGAGGAGCTACGACCGTTTGTAAAGGAAGAAGAAAAAAGAATTATAGAGGCTAGTTGGTGGAAAGTGGGTACTTTCGAGCGGGACATTTTTTTGCTGAAGGCGTACAAAAAGTTTAAAAGGGAAATGCCCTCTCTGGTTCAGTTCAGGAATCTTTTCTGGGCGCGGAACTTTTTTTTGCTTCTAACTTTAGTGATACTACTTATAGATTTTCGGGTATATGGTTAATTGCGCCTTCTTACTGCCGTAGCAATCGTATCCCGGATAAGCGTTGCGCCATCCGGGGATACTGATCCGGTTGCGCGGCATTGAAGGCAACAAAATCGAATATACTCTTGACGTGATGAGCAACAGAACCGCTGAAGCTGTTTTTGATCTGCAAGGCAACCTGCGGCGAAACGTACGTCAGGAACTTAGCCCGGTAGGCTGGGATAAGCTTGCGAATCCCAGCATTTAGCCCTCTCCTCCGCGTGAAATGTTTTTTGAAACTTTTCACGCCAACAGTTTATCCAGCAATTCGGCCACTTCCGGCGAACGCGTTTTCTCCGTCAATCCTTTCAGCACTTGTTGCGCCTGACTGCGTTGCGGTTCGGCGAGATTTGCCCAAGGGGTGAAAGCGTTGAGCAGCATCGCGGCGACTTGCGGGTTGAGGTTGTCGAGTGTGTCGATGTGGTTGGCGATGAAACGGTAACCGCTGCCATCGGCGGCATGGAAAGCGGCGATGTTTCGATGCGCAAATACGCCGAGCACGGCGCGCACGCGGTTGGGGTTCTTGAGGGAAAACGCCGGATGTTGCGTCAATTCATCCAGGCGGGTGAGCGCGTCGGCGTTGTGGCAACGAAACGGATGGCGAAACGCGGCGGCTTCGAGCGCGAACCATTTGTCGAGCACCAGCGGATTGTCGCGCCAGCGTTTTTCAAAGTCATCATACAGCTCAGTTCGCAACGGATGGTCGACATCGCGCAACGCGGTCAGCGCTGCGATGGTGTCGGTCATGTTATCGGCGCTGCGGTAGAGCGCGACGGCGCGTTGGCAAGCGTCTTCGCGTATTTCTTTTTGACCGGCGGCGCACAGCAGGGAAAGGGCGTGAGCGCGCAATTTACGGTGCGCGGCGTGTTTGGTGTTGGGGTTGTACGGCGGCGAAGCGGCGTGGCGCTCGACGGTGGCGATGAGCGGTTCAGCGAGTTCTTCGGCGAGTGCGCGCCGCATGTTGTTCAGGGCGACAAGGAA
>JAITMH010000107.1 GCA_031277445.1 Burkholderiales bacterium | reverse complement strand
AACGCATCGGGAAACACCTGCGGAAGATCAAGCACAACATTGCGGCTGTTCAACGCCACCGTTCCCTGCGTTTCATCGAGCGTTACCGTGCCGCTGATCCCGCGCACACCCGGATACGCTTCGTGCGCCTGTACACTTGCGTCACGCACGGTGGCGCGTGCGTTGTAATGAATCAGCCGCCAGGACTCCTCTGTCTCCTCCTCCGTATCGTTTTTTTCACGGACAAATTCCCAGCCGCCGCTTCCTTTCTCCAGCGTCCCGCGAATATTGAGCGCTGCCAGCGTCTTGCGCCAATCATCCGGCAACGGGATAAACTGCAACAAACCGGCCAACACCGACACATCGAGTCGGTCAAATTCAAGATGCCCACGCGGTGCCTGCGTCAACAGCGCCGTTAACTGCGGCGGCGTTGCCGGATCAAAATCTTCCAGCGTCAACGTCGCCGCCATCGGCTCAAGGCGAAGTCCGCTTTTTTCGACAAACGTCAACCCTTCCGCTGAGAAAATGAACCGGTTGCGCTCCTCACGCCCCTTGAAACGGCCACGCACTTCCTGCAACTCCAGCGGCGCGATTGCCGGTTCGGCGGCAGGCGTCAAGTTCGGTTCCAACGCAGTTGCCAAACTCGGCGCAAGGTTCGCTTTGACATCATGCAGCGCAATATCGAACGTCGCCGATGTCACGCGCTGCTTCGACAACGACAACCATGTTTGTACGTTTCCCTCACCACGCGCCAGATCAATCGGTAAATCGACCCACTGCCGCAAACTGCCAAGATCGACACGATTCAGGCGCACATATCCCTGCCAGTCACTGTCGAAACTGGGTTGCAACAAACCGGTTGCCGTCTCGCCACGCACTTCAAACGTTGCCCCTGTTGCCGACACCAGATCGCCGCGCAAGCCAAAGCGGTAATGCGACAACCGTTGTTCCGCACGAAAATCCAGTTGTTCGATGACCAACGGCGGCGCGGCGCGTTTTTCATCGCGCCATTCAAGCGTCCCGCCGTTGATTTCAATCGCCCGTTGCCGCAAAAGCCAATCGGCAAATCTTCCGCTTCCGGGTTCCTCTCCTTCCGGCGAACCCGTGAGCAACACGCCGCCGATGAACACCTGTCCCGCCGTATCACGCCGCACAACCAATGTCGGTTGCTCAAGCCGCAGGCGCTGAAAACGAAGGTCCAGATGAAGCAGCGAATTCCAGGCGTCCACCTGCAATCCGACCTCGTGCAAGATCAGTTGCGCGTCGGTATCGGAGGCGTCGGTGTTTTCCGCCGCCGCGTAAATTTGCAAATCGTGAACCGTCAGTTGCGGGTTCCAGCCATCCCAACCGGCCTTGATGTTTCCGAGCGCCACCGGCAAACCGATTCGCTCTCCGAAAAAATCCGCCACCTTATGCGGTTGCGTTTCCCATTGCGGCAGCAACACGAAACGAACCGTCAGCAGCGCCGCGACGAACACCGCCGCCAGCACGCCCACCGCTATCAGGACATACTTGAGAAACCGCAAAAAACGGAAAAGGATAAAAAAATGACGAGGTTTCAAACCTGCTCTCTTTGTGTTCATCGACGCGAAAAACCTTGCTTTTTCCGCAGGCCGGTAGGTCATAATAAGGGCTGGATGATTGGATTGTACTCTGTTCATGTGCGTTTTCCGTCGCACTTGCGTAACTGCTCACATTCCGGCAACCTTTAATGAAGGATCACTCCCCGATATGGATCTGTCTCAGGCTCTCTCCTTCAGCGCTTACGCCCAGCGCACGGTAGCGGCGCGTCCCGAATACCGCGACGCCTGGGAAACCGCGCCCGAAAAAATCCTTGACTGGAACGCTGTCGTAACGCAGCCCGTCGCCACAGCGCTTGCCGACGGCGACGCGGACGGCCTCGCCGCCACCTTACGGCGGGTTCGCCAGCATGTCATGCTGCACACCATGGCGCGTGACCTGACCGGCATCGCCGACCTCGACGAAGTTTGCGATAACATGGGGCGGCTTGCGACCGACGCCCTCATCGCGGCGGTCACACTGCATCAGGCGCAGCTTGCCGAAACACGCGGATGGCCGCGTGATCCGGCGGGAGCCGTTCAGCCGTTCATCATCGTCGGCATGGGCAAACTGGGCGGTGGCGAATTGAATGTGTCGTCCGACATTGATCTCGTTTTTCTTTATCCCGAAGACGGTGAGACGGACGGTTCCCGTCCTCTCAGCAACCACGAATTTTTCGTCCGGCTGGGACAGCGCGTCATCGCGGCGCTCGACGAAGCCACCGCCGACGGTTTCGTGTTTCGCGTCGATATGCGGCTGCGTCCCTATGGCGAATCCGCGCCGCTGGCCGTCTCCTTCGACGCGCTCGAACATTACCTGACCGCGCAGGGGCGGATGTGGGAACGCTACGCATGGCTGAAAGCACAACCGCTCACTGACAACCATCACGACGAATTACAACAACTGATCGTGCCTTTCGTCTATCGGAAATACCTCGATTTCGATGCCTACGAAGGACTGCGCGATGTGCGCGAACAAATTCGCGCACAAGGCAAAGCACGCGGTTACGCGCACAACATCAAACTAGGCAGCGGCGGCATCCGCGACATCGAATTCATCACTCAAGCCTTGCAAATCGTTCGTGGCGGTCGCATTCCGGCGCTGCAACTGCGCGGCACCCGTGCGGCGTTGCGGGCGCTCGGCGAACGTGCGTTGCTGCCGGACGCCGCCGTTGATGAATTGTTGGCGGCCTACGATTTTTTGCGCCGCGTTGAACACCGCCTGCAATACCGCGACGATCTGGCAACGCAGACCTTGCCCGAAGATGAAACGTCCCGCGTCGCGCTGGCGCACAGCATGAACTTCGCTTCCCCCGCCGCCTTTCAGAAAGCGCTCGACACGCATCGGCAATGCGTCGTCCGCCGCTTTGAAACACTGCTCGGCTACGACGCGCTTTCATCGACGCTTGCCGCACAAACCCGTCCGATTTCTTCCGCCACCGGCTTTTCCTGGGACACCCCGGAAGCACAGGAACTTCTTCGCCAAACACTCGCCGCCCGTTCTTTTGCCGACCCCGAAACCATCGCCGACCGCATTGTTCGCACACGCGAAAGCAAACGTTACGCTACGCTGCCGGAACGTTCACGACAACGTTTCGATGCGCTCACGCAACAACTCATCGACATCGCTTCAACTGCGGCAACCGCTGGAGCGGTTTCACTTCAAGCGCAATCACTTTTCCCCCTCCCCCCCTCTCCCCCAGCCCCTCTCCCACAAGGGGAGAGGGGAGTAAAGCGCAGCGCTCCCTCACAGGAACGTGTCCACATAAACCTTAACTGCTTTAGAACAGAAAGTGCCGTCGATACCTTATTCTTGCGGATGTTCACGTTGCTCGAAACCATCAGCCGACGCAGCGCTTATCTGGCGTTGCTCTCCGAACATCCGCAAACACTGCCGACACTCGCACGCCTGCTTGCCGCTTCCTCATGGGCGGCAGACTATCTGAACCGCCATCCGATTCTGCTCGACGAATTGTTGTCGCCGCAAATCCTGCTCGCCGAACCCGACTGGCTCGACTGGCGCGACGAACTGACAAAAATCCTGGAAACACATACCGGCGACACCGAACGGCAAATGGACGAGTTGCGACATTTTCAACACGCCCAAACATTCCGCTTGCTGGCGCAAGACCTCGCCGGACAACTGACCGTTGAACGGCTGGCCGACCACCTGACCGCGCTTGCCGATCTCATTCTCGAAATGACGCTCACTCATTGCTGGCGAACATGGGCGCCCGAAGACGCGCCGCCTCCGCGATTCGCCATCATCGGCTACGGCAAACTGGGCAGCAAAGAAATGAGTTACGGCTCCGACCTCGATCTGGTTTTCCTCTATGAAATCGGTGACGACGGCGACGAGGCCGTTGCCCACGAGGCCGTTGCCCACGAAGCCGTTGCCCATTACACACGGCTGGCGCAACGAATGAACACCTGGTTGACCAGCACCACTTCCGCCGGCAACCTTTACACGACCGACCTGCGCTTGCGTCCCGACGGCAGCAGTGGCTTGCTGGTGTCGCGTTGGGACGCCTTCGTTCGTTACCAACGTGAAAAAGCCTGGACGTTTGAACATCAAGCGCTCACCCGCGCCCGCTTCATCGCCGGTGACCACACATTGGGGGCAGCGTTCATGCGCGAACGCGCCGCACTGTTGCAACAGCCGCGTGACCTCGACGCCTTGCGTCGGGACATCATCACCATGCGCGAACGCATGTCGGAAGGACACCCCGACACATCCGCGCTGTTCGATATCAAACACAGTCGCGGCGGCATGGTCGATATTGAATTTATCGTACAATTTCTGGTGCTCGCACACGCCCACCGCTTCCCGACGTTGACCCGCAACACCGGCAACGTCGCGCTACTGACCGCCGCCGCCACACTTGGCCTCATCACAACCGCCGAAGCCGAAGCCGCGATCCGGGCTTACCGCCTTTACCGCCGACAACAGCACGCCGCCCAACTGCAAGAAGCGGACAACGCGACGGTAGCTCCTTCGCTGGCGGAAAATGAACGCGCCTCCGCTCTTGCCTTATGGAACAAACTCCTGACGCGCTTTGCTCCCCTCTCCCCTTGTGGGAGAGGGGCGGGGGGAGAGGGGTAAAACGTGTATGCACTTGAAGCGAAAACACTCTAGCGCGTCCGGGTTGAATGCGTTGTTAGACACAAGCCCCGTTGAGCGCACAACGCCTAATTCCATTT
>JAITMH010000102.1 GCA_031277445.1 Burkholderiales bacterium | reverse complement strand
CCGTCAACACCGGACTACGGGCGACTGTCGGTCATGCTGCAAGTAAAATTTGCGATCACCCGATTGTTTGTTGTGCCGCCGGGAGCCTTCGCGCCGGTTCCCAAAGTTGACTCGGCCGTAGCGCGGCTAACGCCTCTGGGCGCACAAGCGCCGCAACTTGATGATGCGCCGCTATTCGCACGGCTGGTGAGCGCCGCGTTCGCACAACGCCGCAAGACCCTGCGCAACGCGCTGGCCGCATGCTGTACGCCGGACGATTTACGTGCGGTCGGAATCGACCCGCAGGCGCGTGGCGAAAACCTCTCCGTCGAAGATTTCGTCCGGTTGGCGAATCAGGTATCAGAGGTCAGGGATTAGGGATCAGAAAAACATATTAACCACGAAAAACACGAAAGTCACAAAAGAATTACGTCTGCGCGAAGCGAAGCGGAGCCGCAGAATCCATGCGGTTACGGGCGGCAGATTGCCGCCCCTACGCCAAAATCGCCACGCCTACTTTTCTTTGTGATCTTTGTGTTCTTTGCGGTTAAATCTTTTCGTGGCTTTCGTGTTTTTCGTGGTTAATGGTTTTTTCTCCGCGCCTTCGCGTGAGGTAAAACGATTCCCGGATAGCGCTACGCTTTGCCCACCCTACGATTTCACAACCACTCCCGATCCGGGCGTTTTGTCGGCGCGGCGATCCGAACGATTTTGTGGCGGTTGCTCTGCCCTTGTTCCAGCGTCACGGCGCGCAGACCCACGCCAAACGTATCGGCAAGAAAACGCAACAACGCTTGATTGGCTTTGCCATCGACCGGCGGCGCTGCGAGCCGCACTTTTAACGCGCCATCGTAGCGTCCCTGAATTTCAGTTCGTTTGGCGCCCGGCTGAACGTATAGCGTCAGCACCAGATCGTCGCCGTCTTCGCGCCACCAGGAAACCGCCCGATTATCCAGCGCCATGGGTTGGGCTGTCTTCCGGATGGTCAACGCTCAGTTCGTCGCCCAATTCCGCCGCCCGTTTCCGGGCAGCTTGTATTGCTTCCTGAAAGGCTTTGCCGACTTTCGCCTGCTCAAGAATTTGTATGGCTTTCTCGGTGGTTCCTCCTTTTGAGGTGACTTTGGCGCGCAGTTCGGCAAACGGCGTATTGTCCTGGCGAACCAGCGCCAAGCCGTCGGACAGAACGTCCAGCGCAGCAGCGCGTGATATTTCTTCTGTTATTCCCATCGAAAGGGCTGCTGCTTCGAGGCTTTCCAGAAAATAGAGTACGTATGCCGGCCCGCTGCCGGATACCGCTGTCACCATATCGAGCGTTTCCTCATAAACGACCCAGAAGGCGTGACCAACGCTACTCAGCAGCTCATGGGCGCGACTCCGTGCGATTTCGTTGGCGCCGGGTGCTGCATAAATGCCGGTCGTACCCGAGTTGACTTGCGCCGGTGTGTTCGGCATTGCCCGAATTATGGTCGGATAGTCGCCCAGCCAGCGTGAGATGTCTTTGACACGAACGCCCGCTGCGATTGACAACACGGCTGGAATGGTCGGCGTGAACGGCGCTAACTGGCGGGCAACGGCTTGCAATTGCTGCGGTTTGACTGCAAGCACGACGATATCGACGCCTTCAAAAAGTGCGCTTTCGGGACACGGGTAGCACAGCACTTGAGGGAACGCGGCGGCCAGCCGATTTCGTTGCGTCTCATCGGGATCGACGACTTTGATGTCGGCAGCGCCTTTGCCGCTACGCACGATTCCGCTGATCAGCGCGGTGGCCATGGCGCCACCGCCAATAAAAACATATTTCATGGGCATTTCCCCTGTTTGGTTTCAAGTCTCCAACCGCGCACCGAACAAGGCGCTGCCGATTCGCAATTCGGTCGAACCCTCGGCAATCGCAGCGTCAAGATCGGCGCTCATTCCCATGGACAATACCTCGGCGGGCAGCCCCGCCGCCCGTGCCTGCTCCCGGCACTGGCGCAGCAGGGCGAACTGCCGACGTTGTTCCATCACATCATCGGTTTCCGCCGCGATTCCCATGAAACCACACCACCGAAGACCTGGCAAGCGAACGATTTGTCCGGCAAGCGCCGCCGCCGTTTCCGGCATGACGCCGCTTTTTTGCGGTTCCGCACTGATATTAACCTGTATCAGGACTTCCAGCGGCAAACGGTCAGCGGGACGCGCCGCCGACAGGCGTTCCGCCAGCGCCAGGGTATCGACGGTTTCGATCCGGTCGAATATCCGGGCGGCCAATGCCGCTTTGTTGCGTTGCAGCGGGCCGGTCAGCGCCCAGGAAAGGCCGGTCAGGTCGGCCAGCGCCTGTTGTTTGTTCCGGGCTTCCTGGACGTAATTCTCGCCGAAACGGCGCTGCCCAAGGGCATACAAGCGGCGCACCGCTTCCGGCGGAAACTGTTTTGAGACCGCCAGCAAAGCGATTTCATTAACATTTCTTCCACATCGGGCAACCGATTCGTCGATTCGTCGCCAAACGGCTTGCCATGCATTTTGATACTGCTCCATAATTAAACTTCTTGGAAGCTATGTCGTTTTAAGGGAAAGCCAACGTCATGGCGCGTTTATGAGAAGGAAAGGATTGTAGATGGATATTACCGAACTTCTGGCCTTTGCCGTTAAAAACAATGCTTCCGACCTGCATCTGTCGTCAAGCCTGCCGCCGATGATCCGCGTCCACGGCGACATCCGGCGGGTCAATGTGCCGCCGCTGGTGCATGAAGAAGTTTATGCGATGGTCTATGACATCATGAGCGACTCGGTTCGTAAGGAATACGAGGAACGGCTCGAATGCGACTTCTCGTTCGAAATTCCTAATCTGGCGCGTTTCCGTGTCAACGCTTTCACTCAGTTGCACGGCGCCAGCGTGGCGTTCCGACCAATTCCTACAAAGGTGCAGACGCTCGAACAAGTGAACGCGCCCAAAGTGCTCCACGAAATGATCAAGCGTCCACGCGGCCTGATTCTGGTGACTGGGCCGACCGGTTCCGGGAAATCGACAACGCTGGCGGCAATGGTTAATCAGATCAATGAACAGGAAAACGGCCATATCCTGACCATTGAGGACCCGATCGAGTTCGTTCACGAAGCGAAAAAATGTCTGATCAACCAGCGCGAAGTACATCGCCACACGCACTCGTTCGACGCCGCCTTGCGCAGCGCCGTGCGTGAAGACCCCGACTATATTCTGGTCGGCGAAATGCGCGACCTCGAAACCATCCGGCTGGCGTTAACCGCAGCGGAAACCGGCCACCTGGTATTCGCCACGTTGCACACCAGTTCGGCGCCCAAGACGATAGACCGGATCATCGACGTGTTCCCGGCAGAAGAGAAGGAAATGGTGCGGGCGATGCTTTCCGAATCGCTGGTGGCGATTGTCTCCCAGCAGTTGTTGAAAACCAAGGACGGCTTGGGACGTGTCGCCTCGTTTGAAGTGATGGTCGGTACGCCTGCGATCCGTAATCTGGTTCGTGAAAACAAAATCGCGCAAATGTATTCGTCGATCCAGACCGGCCAGGCGCTCGGTATGCAAACGATGGATCAAGCGCTGCTTGATCTGGTCAAACGCAACAAGATCACGGTTCAGGCGGCGAAGTACATCGCCCTTAACAAGGAACTGTTCAACGCATAGTGAATCGCATAAACCTTTATACTTCGTCGGCTTTGCCTTGCCGTACTGCTTGTACTGCCTACTGGCTTGCCACCTCGTCTAAAAATTTATGCGCTTCACTGTAATAAGATAGAACCATCTGTATTCACCTTTTTATAATGAACATGGAAAACAAGCGCTCTGTTCAATTCGTTCACGACCTGCTGGAACTTTTGGTACAGCAGAAAGGGTCCGACCTGTTTATCACGGTCGGATTTCCGCCGGCCATCAAAGTCAACGGGAAAATTTCGCCCGTCTCAAAATCACCGCTGGAATCGCAACACACCGCCGAGCTTGTGCGTTGCATCATGAACGAGCGGCAGAAAGACATGTTCGA
>JAITMH010000091.1 GCA_031277445.1 Burkholderiales bacterium | reverse complement strand
TGCTTTTTGTTCTTTCGTCACCACTTATCACGGGTCGCCACAGTGTTCGCCGAAACGCTGTATCATCCCGACAGTTAACTCAATAACCCACCGATTCAAGGAGGATTCATGAAACGGGTTTCTTTACTTATCGCCACCAACCTTGCTGTGATGATGGTGCTGTCGGTAGTCTGTATGATACTGGGGCTTGACAGTTATCTGACGGAAGAAGGAATCGACTTTGCCGCTTTGTTGGTGTTCTCCGCTATCTTTGGCTTTAGCGGCGCACTCATTTCGCTGGCGATATCGAAGTATTCCGTCAAATGGCAGATGAACGTGCACGTCATCACCACGCCGCAGAATGACACTGAGGTCTGGCTGATGCAGACCGTCACCAAACTGGCGCAACGCGCCGAGATCGGCATGCCGGAAGTCGGCATTTACGAAGGGCAGCCCAACGCCTTCGCGACCGGCGCGCGCCGCAATGCTGCGCTGATAGGGGTGTCCACCGGCTTGTTGCAAAGCATGAGCCGCAGCGAAGTCGAAGCGGTACTGGCTCATGAAGTCGCGCACGTCGCCAACGGCGATATGGTGACACAAACGCTAATCCAAGGCGTTGTTAACACCTTTGCTTTCTTCCTGGCGCGGGTCGTTGGCTTCTTCGTCGATAAAATCATTTTCCGAACCGAGCGCGGTGTCGGGCCGGGTTACATGATCACGGTGTTCGTTTGCCAAGTGCTATTTACTATCTTGGCAAACTTGATTGTGGCCTGGTTCTCGCGGCGGCGAGAATTCCGCGCTGACGCCGACAGTGTGAAATACTTGGGTCAGCCGCAGTCGATGATCAACGCGCTGCGCCGCCTAGGCGGCATGGAAACGGCGGAACTGCCGGAAGCAATGAAGGCGTTCGGAATTGCTGGTGGCAAACGGTCTTCGTTGTTTGCGACACACCCGCCGATTGAAAAGCGGATCGCGGCGTTGCAGGGACGTGATTTGTCGTCGTCGTTTTAGCTTTTACCGAACGACAGCAACCACATAACCCCATCCCCACCCTAACCCTCCCCTTGAAGGGGAGGGAATAAGGCGCCTGCTCGCGGGAGAGGGGTTTCTGATTCCTAATCCCCGACACCTGATCCCTGATTAAGGCAACGCGCTTCCACGGTCGAAAACAAAAGATCAATATTGCTCAACGCAACGCGGATCGGTGTTCCCGGAGTAACGGTGTTCGGCAAATCAGGCAACACGATATTAAGCGGAATGTCGCGTAGCCGCGCACCGTTCTCGCGGGTAACGATGGCGTCGGCGCTGTCAATCTTTTCTTGCAGCAGCCAGCGCAAACACCAGTAGCGTTCCATTTCGTTTTGAAAGTCGGCGTACTGCCGGTATCCTGTTTCAAAGTCGGCAACGATGGCAAGCAGTTCGCCGTCGCTTGCCTTGAACGGCGGTGTTTCATTGCGCAGGGCGGTGATCAGTTGCTGTTGGTTGACAAGATCGCTGTAACGCCGCAACGGTGACGTCGCCCATAAATAATGGGAAACGCCCAGCCCTTGATGCTCGCCGGGTCTCGTGTTCATTTTGACGCGGCCATTGCTCTGGACGCGATAAATGCCGGCGACGTTACGTTCGGCAAGCCACTGTCCCCAACTGTTATTCACAAAAATCGCGCATTCGGCAATCAGACGGTCCAGCGCCGCGCCGCGCAAACGCGGTTCGATGGTGACAACGCCTTCGGGCGCTGCGTCCCAATCGACGTAAAACATAAATTCGGTGCGCGGGATTTCATTTTTACCGCGAACCTCCGTTCGATGTCGGGCGAAGCGCCACAAAGCACGCAATGTTTCCGTGTGCGGCGGATCGTCCGACGCGGCTTCGCGTGTGAACGCCTCGTTGATTTCATTGAGGCGCAAATTAGCGGCGACGGAGATTCGGTTCAGCCGCGTTTCCTGATGCAGCGGCACGCCTTCCGCATCGAGCGTCACATACAACGACAACGCTGCCGGCGTTGTTCCTTCCGCCAGCGTGAACGCGGCGATAACGGCGTCGGGCAGCATGGTGATCTTGCGCCCGGGCATATAAACGGTGGACAGGCGACTGCGAGCGATGGCGTCAAGCGGTGTGCCTTGCGCCAGCGTCAAGGCAGGACATGCGATGTGCAGACCGATTTCGGTTTTCCCGTCGCTCAACACGCGCACTGAAAACGCATCATCGAATTCCGTCGTGGTGCTGTCGTCAATCGTGATCGCCTGCACATCGTCGAACGGCAATTCGGGCAACGCCGGCAAAACATCGTGGGAAGAAAACTGAGAAGGAAACGCCGTGCCACGTGGAAACGTGTGCGCCAGAAATCGGTTGAAATGGTATTCGTGCGTCGATGGCAACGCGCCGCAAGCTTGCGCCAGCACAGCAGGGTGCATTTTCAGCGCATCGCAGGCAGCGGCAAAGGTTTTGTATTCGAGAGAAGCTTTGTCCGGCGTGTAAAGCAACATCGACAGTTTGTCGCGCAGCGCGTCGGGCATCTTTTTTTCGCACAGTTCCTGACGCCAGATTTCGCTCTGCGCTGCTTCACGCGCCTTGCGTTCGAGAGAGGCGCGGGCTGCCGCCAGCGCATCGGGCGATGCTTTTTTATAGCGCCCGCGTCCCTTTTTGTAGAAATACATCGGCGCACCGTACAACGCCAGCGCTATTGCCATCGCTTGCGACGGCGAGGGTGACAAATGGGTGCCGAAATAATCACGCGCCAATTCCTCAAAACCAAATTCGGCTTCGGCACAAACGTCCCACAGAAAATCGAGATCCAGTTCAGAGCGCAAACGTTGCGCTTCATGCAAAGCGTCCGCCGCCGAAGGCGAGGCGAAGCGAAGCAGCACCCGATCGCCGCGAATCTTGAGGCGTCGGGCGCTGGGCAATTCGACTTGTAGTGAAGCCGGTTGTTCGGAGAGAAGCGTCCCCGTTTTTAACTGGCCATCGTCCTCGAAGAAAACGTACATGAATCCATTTCCGAAATGCGGTATATGTCGCCGCTGCGGTGCGCATTATAGCAGGGATCAAACGCCAGAAAACAGACATCGGAAAAGCATCTTTCCCGCGCCTGCCATGACTCCAACTTTTTCTTTGCGTTCTTTGCGGTTACGTTTTCTTCGTGTGAGATAAATGTAACCCCATCCCCACCCCAACCCTCCCCCCTCGATCATAATCGCTTCGGGGGCAGGCTCTTGAAGGGGAGGGAGCTTCAGCGCTTCGCGTCGTT
>JAITMH010000076.1 GCA_031277445.1 Burkholderiales bacterium | reverse complement strand
ACTGGCGTCACGCAGTTTGAACTTTGGTTTGTCCTTCTTCTCCGCCATGAGGTTGCGCAAGCTTTGCTCGATCAGGGCTTTCATCGTCATGTTATTGGCGTCGGCATAGCGCCGCGCATCTGCAAACAAGGCATCGGACAATTCAATGGTTGTTTTCATATGGGTGCCCATAAGAGTAAGTATGGGTTCCCATTATACCGTATTTTGGACCGGATGTTGCGCAGAAAAACCGGAAAGAATATCGGCAGAAATACGATAACCCCGCTATAATTCGGCCTTTCCATGCCGGAAGAAAACCGTTTTTCGGCGGGTCGCCCCGCATTGCACGCTCGCCAACCGGGTCAGGTTCGGAAGGAAGCAGCCCTAACGAGTTTGTGCAAGTGCCGGGGGTTCGGCTCGCCACCCTATTATTGGCGTTCATCCCGCGCTCTCCTAACCAAAGCCCCCTTTTCAAAGGGGGTGCCGCCGGAGGCGGCGGGGGTTTGCAGCCCGCAAGGGGAGAGGGGCTTGGTATAGAATAGCCCCTTGCCGATTGACTGTCCTTTTCCAGAATACACGACATGAGTTATCAAGCGCTTGCCCGCCAGTGGCGTCCCCGAACTTTCGCGGAGTTGGTGGGACAGTCCCATGTGGTGACGGCGTTGCAAAATGCGCTGACCCGAGGACGTGTTCACCACGCCTATTTGTTGACCGGCACACGCGGCGTCGGCAAGACCACGCTGGCGCGGATTCTGGCGAAGAGTCTCAACTGTGAGCAGGGTGTGACGGCGACGCCGTGCGGACAGTGCGCTGCTTGTACCGCGATTGACGAAGGGCGTTTTGTTGATCTGCTCGAACTCGATGCGGCGTCGAATACCGGCATCGACAACATGCGCGAGATTCTCGACAACGCCCGCTACGCGCCGACCGCCGGACGCTATAAAGTTTATCTGATCGACGAAGTACACATGCTGTCGAAAGCGGCGTTCAATTCGATGCTGAAAACGCTCGAAGAACCGCCGGAGCACGTCAAATTCGTTTTAGCGACGACCGATCCGCAGAAAATTCCGGTGACGGTATTGTCGCGCTGTTTGCAATTTTCGTTGAAACCCTTGCCTGCCGAGCAAGTGAAAGCGCGGCTGGCGCACATTCTGGAAGCGGAGAAAATCGCTTTCGACGATGGCGGTCTGATGCAGATCGCTCGTGCGGCGCGTGGGTCCTTGCGCGATGCGTTGTCGTTGCTCGATCAGGCGATTGCCTACGGCGCCGGCAGCGTTCAGGAAACGCAAGTACGCGCCATGTTGGGAGCGGTAGATCGCGATTATGTTTACCGCTTGGTCGAAGCGCTGGCGGCGCATGATGGCGCTGCGCTGTTAGCGGAAGCCGATGGACTGGCGGCGCGTGGTTTGGATGCGGGCGCGGTGCTTGATGAATTGATCGCGTTGTTTCACCGGATCGCGGTCACGCAAGTGGTGCCGGAAGCGGTGAATGGTTTTGAAGACAGCGTACAAGTGGCGGCGCTGGCAGCGCGTTTTTCGGCAGAGGAGATTCAACTCTTTTACCAGATTGCGTTGCAGGGACGCGCCGATCTGGCGCTGGCGCCCGACGAAACCATGGGGATGAGCATGACGCTGTTGCGTCTGCTGGCGTTTACGCCGGAAGCGCCGTCATCGTCTCCGGCGACACCCGCGCCTACCCGACGGGAACCCGGAGCAGGGCAGACGAAAACGGCGGCGTCTGAGAAAGCCACAGAAAAATTGGCGCCGGCGCGACAGGAAACTGAAACCCCGCCGCCCCCGATCCAAAGCGCTTCGGGGGCAGGCTCTTCGGCGGCACCACAGCAAACCCCCGTCGGCTTCGCCGACACCCCCTTTGAAAAGGGGGCAATGCGGAGGCAAGGCGGGGGCGAGGCAAACCCCCGTCCGTCTTCGACGGACACCCCCTTTGAAAAGGGAGCTGTTCGCGCTTTCCCCACCTCCAGCGACGAATGGTCGGACTGGATCGTCGGTCTGGAACTGAAAGGAATGGCGGCGCAACTGGCGGCGAATACCGAGTGGCGCAGTTTCGCCGACGGGACACTGACACTGGCGCTACCGGAAACGCAGCACCATCTGGCGAACAAGGCGAACACCGACAAGCTGAAAAAAGCGCTGGAAGAAGCGAGCGGCCTGCGTTTGCGTCTGGCTTTCGAAAAAACGGGCGTGGCCGATACCTCGCTGGCAGCCCGGCAGCGGCAGGCCCGCGAACAGGCGCAGCGCGATACCGAAGAAGCGTTCCGCAGCGATGCTTTCGTGCAGGCGCTGGAGAAAGAGGGCGGGGAAGTGCGCTGGGAGACTGTAAAACCCGCCGTAAAAACCGCCGTAAAACCCGCTGTAAAACCCGACGAAAAACTGGCCGAGCAACCCGACGAACAGTCCGCTTCAGAGCAGGCCGTCGAGGTGCAAGCAGACATTTCCAGCGCTTCGCGGTCAGCGTAGCGCGATATGACATTTTGAAACTATTGAATAAATAACTTTAGAAAACGCCGGTAACTTATTGAAAGGTAAAGATTATGATGAAAGGTCAGCTTGGCAATTTGATGAAGCAAGCGCAGAAAATGCAAGAAGACATGATGCGTGCGCAGGAAGAATTGGCGCAGATGGAAGTCGAGGGACAATCCGGCGCCGGACTGGTCAAAATCGTCATGACCGGACGGCACGAAGTGCGGCGGGTCGCTATTGATCCGTCGTTGCTGGCGGACGACCGCGACATGCTCGAAGACCTGATCGCGGCGGCGTTCAACGATGCCATTCGAAAGGTGGAAGACGTCTCGAAAGAAAAAATGACGCCGATGGCTGCCGGATTGCCGCCGGGCTTCAAGCTGCCGTTTTGAGCAGGGATTTGTTCTTTTGCGCGTTTCGTTTTTCGCCCGCTTTTTTCCCGCATTTCGCCTTTAAGCGCTTAAAATGGCACCGCGCATTTTGACTTGAGGAAACAACATGCCAGTAAAAATAATCAAGGGAACACCGTCGGCGTACGCCTATCCGTTACTGATCAAGCAACTTCTGCATACGCCATTGACCACATCTTCCGATCAGGAAATCACCTATAAGGGAACCGTTCGATATACCTACCGAACGTTCAGGGAACGTGTCGGGCGTCTGGCCAGCGGCCTGGCCAGTCTCGGTATTGAGCCGGGGCAGACGGTCGCCGTCATGGATTGGGACAGCCATCGCTATCTGGAAGCCTTCTTTGCCGTGCCGATGATGGGCGCGATTCTGCTGACGGTGAACGTCCGCCTGAACGCTTCACAAATTCTTTATACGCTTAATCACGCTGGCGCCGACGTGTTGCTGGTCAACCGCGAATTTTTCTCCCTGCTGGCGCCGATTGCTGATCGACTTGAAAGCGTGCGCCGTTTCGTGTTGATTGACGACGAGGAGGGCACGCTCGAAGGGCCGGTGAGCTTCGCCGCCGAATACGAAAAGCTGCTGGCTGACGCCAATCCGGATTACGTCTTCGAGGATTTAGACGAAAACGCTCAGGCCACGGTGTTTTACACCACCGGCACCACCGGACTGACGAAGGGCGTCAGTTTCA
>JAITMH010000062.1 GCA_031277445.1 Burkholderiales bacterium | reverse complement strand
AAAGCGCTTCTTCGCCTTCTTCGCCCGTGCGAATGCGAACGACTTGCTCTACCGGCATGACGAAAATTTTACCATCGCCGATTTTGCCGGTACGCGCCGTGCGAACAATCGCCTCAATCGCCCGCTCGATCAGCGCATCGGGAAGCACCACTTCGACTTTGATTTTGGGAAGAAAGTCGATGGCGTACTCCGCCCCCCGATACAATTCGGTATGCCCTTTTTGGCGACCGAACCCTTTGACTTCGGTCACGGTCATGCCCGATACGCCCAACTCCGACAAGGTTTCGCGCACTTCGTCGAGTTTAAACGGTTTGATAATCGCTTCAATACGTTTCATCATTTGCTCTCTTTCTACCGCTTTCTTTCCTGCTTTTTCTTTCTCGGCATCGGTTTTTCCAATGACTCGCGCCACTTTGAAGTCATCGGATAACGCCAGTCATCGCCGAACGCGCATGCCGTGATGCACGGGCCGGGGACTGCCTGCCTTCGCTTGTATTCGCTCACTGCCAAAAGTTGCAATGTTTCTTTAAGATGTTTCCGCGAAACGCCTTTCTCCAACAGCGCCGCCGCATCTTCGCCCTGCTCGACATAGCCTTCGATGATCGCGTCGAGCGTTTCATACGGCGGCAAACTGTCCTGATCGGTTTGTCCATACGCCAGTTCGGCGCTCGGCGCTCGCGTCAAAATCCGTTCAGGGATGATTTGACCCAACGTGTTGCGATAACGCGCCAACCGATAAACCCACGCCTTGGTCACATCTTTCAACGGCGCGAAACCGCCGGCCATATCGCCGTACAGCGTCGAATACCCAACCGCCGCTTCCGATTTGTTGCCCGCCGCCAGCAACAACCAGTCGTGTTGATTCGACAACCCCATCAGCAGCAATGCCCGCAAACGTGCCTGAATGCTTTGCGCCGTCAGCGCTCCGGGTGCGCCATCGAACCATGGCGTCAATGTTTTTGTCACCGCCTTCATCAACGGCGCCAGCGCAATGCTGTGATGCGCCACGCCCAATTCCCGCGCCATCGCTTCGGCATCGTTCAAACTCATCGCGCTGGTGTAAGGCGACGGCAACATAAACGTCTGCACACGGTGAGGCCCCAACGCATCAACCGCCAGCGCCAACACCAGCGCCGAATCAACACCGCCCGACAATCCCATCACAACGCCGGGAAAACCGTTCTTCTGAACATAGTCGCGCACCGCCGTCACCAACGCCTGATAAACGTGGTGCTCGCTCGGCTCCTGCGTTTGATTGCTGCGGCTCTCCGGTTCACCGCGCTTAGTTTGCATGTGGACTCGTATCAGCGCCAACGCTTCATGCCAAGCCGGCAACTGTTGCGCACAAACGCCCTTCGAGTTCACCGCCATCGACGCGCCCATGAACACCTGCGTATCCTGACCGCCTACATGCTGCGCAACGATGAGCGGCAAACCCGACGCTTTCGCTCGCGCCGACAACCAGGCCGGATAAGCGGTTTCATCATCCATCTGATAAGCACGCACGTCCGCGACCAACCCACATTGAGCGCCTGATGTTAGCGCAGCCTTGATCGGCTTGGGTTTAGCGAGATCGTCGCCGCACAGAATCGCAAAACGTGTTCCGCCCTCATCAAAAACACCCGACGCTGCGACGCTGCCTTTTTCAAAGTAGCGTTTCTCCTCTGCACGCAAAACCTGCTTGCGATAAATTTGTCGCACTTTGCCCCGACGCAACAACGCCACCGCGTTATAACACCGTGCACCATCGACTTCCGGAAAACCCACCAGCAAAATACCTTGGTCCACCTGCGCCGCCAGCGCTTGCAAACGCTGCGCACAATCATCAAGAAACGCCCGACGCAGCAACAAATCCTGCGACGAAAAACCGGTCAGCGACAACTCCGGCGTCAGCGTGATCCGCGCACCGGCGCGACACGCCGACTGATGCGCTTCCAGCAAGCGACGCGCATTGGCATCGAGTGCGCCAACGGTCAGATTGAGTTGTGCCACCGCGATTTGCATCGCTTGCTCCTTTCTTAATATTTCACCCCCTCCCCTTCAAGGGGAGGGTTGGGGTGGGGATGGGGTGTTCTGCTTCAACGATTCATCGCTGCTCACTCTCAACCGCCGCCAACTCCATCAACGGCCAACGCGGTCGAACATGGAACGCATAATCACGCGTACCCTCCGCCATTCTCAACGCGCCGACCAGCGCGATCATGGCGCCATTATCAGTGCAAAACGCCATTTCCGGAAAATAAACACGAGCATCGGCTGCCGCAGCCTTTTCAGCAAAACGTGACCGCAACGATTGATTCGCGCCGACACCACCGGCAACCACCAATTGTCGGCTTTGTGTTTGCCGCAATGCCGCGAACGCCTTGGCAGCGAGAACATCGACCACCGCCGTTTCAAATTCCAGCGCCACATCAGCGCGCACTTGATCGTCGAAGCGCCCTTCATGTTGCAGTTGCCGCACCAATGTCAGCACCGCCGTTTTCAATCCCGAAAAACTGAAATGAAGGTGCGGCGCGTCGATCAACGGACGCGGCAAACGCACAACCCCGGCGCGACCCTGACGCGCCAACTGCGCCAACGCCGGCCCTCCCGGATACGGCAAGCCAAGCAATTGCGCCGCCTTATCGAACGCTTCACCGGCAGCATCGTCGAACGTGTCGCCGAGCAATTCGTACTGACCGACACCGCGAACAAAAAACAACTGGCTGTGTCCGCCCGACACCAACAACGCAATAAACGGAAACTGCGGCTTGTCGTCTGAAAGCAGCGGCGACAACAAATGTCCTTCCATGTGATGCACGCCGATGAGCGGCTTATCAAGCGCCAACGCCAGCGCACTCGCCACACTGGCGCCGACCAACAGCGCACCGGCGAGTCCCGGCCCCTGCGTATAGGCCACACCATCTATCGCGTCCAGCGTCGTTTCCGCCTCGCGTATTACCGCCTCAATCAACGGAACAATGCGCCGCACATGATCGCGTGACGCCAGCTCCGGCACCACACCACCATACGCCGCGTGCAGCGCAATCTGCGAATGTAGCGCATGCGCACACAAACCGCGCTCCGTATCGTAGAGCGCAATGCCGGTTTCGTCACACGACGTTTCGATGCCCAGGACGCGCACTTGATTTTGTTACCTTCTCGTCAGTCAGGACATGCCCATGGTTTTCTGAGGTCGCAAAATGCGACCTCAGAATGACAAGTTCATCTTCTGCAATTTGAAACATGAAATCTGGTGGGAAACGGTCTCTATTGCGTTTCACTTGTTCGTTGAAGCGCTTGGTGGATACGCCGTAAAGCGTTGCCAAATCTGCGTCCAGCATCACTCTCTGGCCTCGTAGCAGCACAATGCGGCTTGTGACGGCTTCCAGAGGAATTTCCATTTCAAACACCCTTCTTCTTGAACCACTCCAACATCCGCTTCCAACCATCCGCCGCTTCCTCGCGCCGGAAACTGGGACGGTGGTCAGCGTGGAACGCATGCGGCGCATCCTTGTACACCTTGAACTGCGACGCCTTGGCCGCACCGCGTCCCTGCGCCAACGCCTTACGCATCCTTTCGACGCTCTCCAACGGAATGCCCGCATCAGCGCCGCCATACAACCCCAGCACCGGCGCTTTCAATTCACCGACAACATCTATCGGATGCTGCGGCGTCAATTCCGTTTTGTCGCCTTCCAAACGGCCATACCATGCTACTCCCGCCTTAACCTTCGGCTGATGCGCACAATAAAGCCAGGTGATGCGCCCGCCCCAGCAAAAACCGGTAATTCCCAACCGTGCAGAGTCACCCCCTTGCTGTTCAGCCCAGGCCACGCAAGCATCGAGATCGGCGAGCACCTCGCCATCGGGAATTTTCGACACAAGTTCACGCAACAACTGTTGCACCTCGTTGTATTGACGCGGATCGCCATAACGCGCAAAAAGCTCCGGCGCAATCGCCAGATAACCCCGTCTGGCCAGCCGCCGACAAACATCCTTGATGTATTCGTGTACACCGAAAATTTCCTGAACCACCAAAACCGTCGGCCAATTTTTTCCTTTCAACGGACGCGCCCGATAAGCCGGCATCTCGCCGCCTTGCGCCGGAATCTTGACATCCGACGCCTCCAGACCATCCGTGCTGGTCGTAATGGCTGTCTGCGCCATCACCGGCTGCACCGCCAGCGCAAAACCCGCCGCCAATGAGCCGACGACAAAGCCCCGCCGCGACGTATCACCCGCCGGAAGCAAACTGTCCCATTCCGATTTCATCGTCTCGTTCCAACCCCGTTCTGTGTTCATTGTTGCCTCCATATTTCAGCGTTCGGTTACATACAGCGGAAAAACGTGCTGCACAGAGAAAGCAGCCACCATTATACGACTCCCCTCTCCTCGTCATTCCCGCGAAATCGGGAATCCGGAAAAATTCCCACGAGGAGACGCGGAGGGCGCGGAGAAAAAACAAACCCTCTCCCCTCGCGGGAGAGGGTGGCCGAAGGCCGGGAGAGGGGGCGCTGTAAAGAGGTTATGATTTAGGCTGATACCTGACATCTGGCCTCTGATACCTGACCCCTGATCCCTGACAATGAACCGCCCCGAACTCCTCTCCCCCGCCGGATCACTGAAAAGCCTGCGCTACGCCATCGCCTACGGCGCCGACGCCGTTTACGCCGGACTACCGCGTTACAGCCTGCGTGTGCGAAACAACGAATTTCGCAATACCGCAGCGCTCGCCGAAGGCATCGCCGCCGCGCACACCGCCGGAAAAGCCTTTTACCTGGCCGTCAACGTCATGCCGCACAACCGCAAAGTCGAAACCTTTCTCGACGATCTGACTCCGGTTGTGGCGCTCAAACCGGACGCCTTAATCATGGCCGACCCGGGACTCATCATGCTGGTGCGCGAACGCTGGCCCGACATGCCGATCCACCTTTCCGTACAGGCCAACACCGTCAACCAGGCCAGCGTGCGCTTCTGGCAACGACAAGGCATCGCCCGCATCATCCTGTCGCGTGAACTGTCGCTCGACGAAATCGCCGACATTCGCCAGCATTGTCCCGATATCGAACTGGAAGTTTTCGTACACGGCGCATTGTGCATCGCCTACTCAGGGCGTTGCCTGCTCTCCGGCTATTTCAACCACCGCGACTCCAACCAGGGCGCATGCACCAACGCCTGCCGCTGGCGCTACCGACTCGCGCCTGGAATCGAAACCGCTGAAGGAACGTTGCTTCCAACAGTTAGAGGTAAGGGGAAAAATGAAAGCCCTCCCCTTCACATACTCCCCTCTCCCGCTTGCGGGAGAGGGGTCGGGGGAGAGGGGGAGAATAATCTCCCTCCCCTTCAAGGGGAGGGCTGGGGTGGGGATGGGGCTTCAACCTCGCCCTACCTCCTCGAAGAAACCGGACGCCGCCGTAACGAGTGGATGGAAATCTCCGAAGACGAACACGGTACCTACCTGATGAACTCGCGTGACCTCCGCGCCATCCGCCACATCCGGCGGCTGATCGAAACCGGTATCGACTGCCTTAAAATCGAAGGGCGCACCAAATCGCACTACTACGCCGCCCGCACCGCACAAATCTACAAACAAGCGATCAACGACGCGATGGCCGGACGCGAATTTAATCCTGATCTGCTGAAACAACTCGACGGCCTCGCCAACCGTGGCTACACCGAAGGCTTCTTTGATCGTCACGCCCCGGACACCACCCAAAACTACACCGACGGCGGCTCCTCAAACTTCACCCAGCAATTCGTCGCCGAAGTCATCGACCACGACCCCGAAACCGGCCTCTCCACCCTCGACGTCAAAAACCACTTCGCCGTCCGCGACACACTCGAAATCATCGCGCCGAAAGGCAACCGAACCGTTCTGCTGAGTGCGCTATGGGACCTCGACGGCAACCCCATCACCGTAGCGCCGGGGAGTGGGTATGTGGTGAAAGCCGAAATCGGAAAAACAGACTCAACAACCCTTATCGCAAGCCATCAAATCCCGTAGTCCTGTAGGGCGGATAAGACCCTAGATAGCATCGTCACGAGACGCCCAACCAAAGAAACCAAGCACCTGATCTGCACCGCCGCCAAGAACGATGCGGCGCTCTTGGCATACCGCGTAGCAATGCCTCGCCAACGCTTTAAGTACAAAAAAGCATTCTCCACCAAGTGGCGGTACCTGTACAAGTGCCTGTCGTAACTTCTTGGGTTCTTTCGATTCTTTCGCGGCGGAATATCCGCCTGCATGCCTTGTTGTCTGGCTTGCTCAATGATCGCGTCACTATCATAGCCCCGATCGGCCAGAAGGTGCTCGGCCTTGATGCCTTCAATAGCGAAGCGAATTCCCCGCGCTCTTGGCGCGGGGACGGTTTGGTGTTTTAGAATGTTCGGATGGAATCCGACCTGGTTCAAGGTGTTCAGAAGGCAAGTCATTGCGCTTGGCAAATTCATTACCACGTGGTGTTTCCGGTTAAGTATCGGAAGGTTTTACTTGACGAAGAGGTGGTGCGGATCATAACGGAGACTGCCCGGGCGATCTGCGAGAGGTATGACATGGCGTTTGAGCAAATTGGATGCGATGGAGATCACATTCATGTGTTGTGTTCGGCGCATCCGAAGGTTTCGCCGGGTCAGATAGTCAGAGTGTTCAAGAGCAT
>JAITMH010000038.1 GCA_031277445.1 Burkholderiales bacterium | reverse complement strand
GCTGACGGTGACGGTGGCGCAACCTGAGACGGAAGATTGGCCGGTTCGCATTCTGGCCAATGGTTCTGTTGAGGCATGGCAGGAAGCCGTGATTGGTTCCGATGTGCAGGCTTTGCGCTTGGCCGAGGTGTTTGCGGATGTGGGCGACACGGTGAAGGCGGGGCAGGTGCTTGCGGTGTTCGACGATGAGCCGGTCAAAATTGATGTTGCGCAGGCGAAGGCGGCGCTTGCGCAGGCGCACAGTGTGATGGAGACGGCTCGTGATGACGCCGAACGCGCAAGAGCTTTGCGCGGCAGCGGGGCAATGAGCGATCAAAATATCGTTCAATATCTGTCTGCCGAACAATCTGCTCGTGCGCAGGTTGAGTTGGCGCAGGCAGCGCTTGCGGCGCAGGAATTGCGTCTTGTTCGCACCCGTGTGCTGGCGCCCGATGGCGGCGTGATTTCGGCACGCTCCGCGACGGTGGGCGCGGTGTTCGGTCCTGGCGGGGAGCTTTTCCGACTGATCCGGAAGGGACGTCTGGAATGGCGGGCGGAATTGATGGATGTCGAACTGGAGCGCATCACTCCCGGTGTTTCAGTGCAACTGACGCTTGCGGATGAACGCTTCGCTGAAGGTTCTGTCCGAATGGTCGCGCCAACGCTTGATGTGCGCACACGCACGGGGTTTGCTTACGTCGATCTTCCGCCGGATGCGGCGATACGACCAGGAATGTTCGCACGCGGCGAGTTTCATTTGGGTCTGCAACCTGCGCTGACGGTTCCGTCGCAATCGGTGACGATGCGCGAGGCGTTCAGCTACGTGTTTCAGTTGGAACCGGATGACTCGGTTCGTCAGGTGAAGGTGATGACGGGGCGGCGTATCGGAGATCGCGTGGAAATTCTCGACGGTCTTGCGCCGGATTCGAGAATTGTGTTGGCAGGCGCGGGTTTTCTCAACGACGGTGACCGGGTGCGGGTTGTTGAAAAATGAGCATCGAAAAATGACTTTTTTAAATCTAAAAAACGCTCACGCGAAGGCGCGAAGACGCGAAGGAGGGACTTCCAGCCTGAGTACAAACACTTCTTCGCCGACAAGCAGTGCGTTATCAGAGATAAAAATATTCACCCATGCGGCGGCTCCCTTGATATATCTTCGCGTCTTCGCGCCTTCGCGTGAGATATTCAGCCACATAGTCTCATTTTTCAAAAAAGCCCGAGCAATGGGCGCTGGTCAAGTATGAATATCAACGTCTCGGCGTGGTCGATTCGCAATCCGATCCCGCCCATCATGCTTTTCGTGCTGCTTTGCGTGGGCGGGATTATTGGCTTCCAGCGCATGAAAATCCAGAGTTTCCCCGACCTCGACATGCCGATGGTGACGGTGGTGGCTGCGCTACCGGGGGCTGCGCCGGGACAGCTTGAAAACGATGTCGCACGACGCATCGAGGATTCCGCCGCGACGATACAGGGACTCAGGCACACGTATTCGACGATCCAGGATGGCGTGGTGACAATCCTGCTGGAGTTTCAGTTGGAAAAACCTTTGCAGGAGGCGGTGGACGATGTGCGTTCTGCGGTTGCGCGTGTCCGTTCCGATTTGCCGTCCGACTTGCTCGATCCGGTCGTCAACCGCGTGGACTTTGCCTCGATGCCCATCCTTGCGTATGCGGTGCGCTCACAACGCTGGGACGACGAGGCGCTGTCCTGGTTTATCGACAATGAATTGTCGAAGCGCCTGCTTGCTGTCAAAGGGGTGGGCGCGGTCACAAGGGTTGGCGGTGTCACTCGTGAAATGCGGGTCACGCTTGATCCTTTGCGTTTGCAGGCGCTGGGGGTGACGGTGACGGAAATCTCGCGCCAGATTCGCCAGATGCAGATAGAGATGGCGGGAGGTCGCGCTGAGTTGGGGGGTGGCGAACAACCGATACGCACGCTGGCAAACGTGGCGTCTGCCGAAGAACTGGCGCGCATGGAAATTCCGCTTTGGGATGGCCGTCGCGTTCGTCTCGCGGATGTGGCGACGGTGCAGGATACCGTGGCTGAGACGCGCTCGCTCGCGTTGCTGGACGGAATGCCTGCCGTCGGGTTTGAGGTCACACGCAGCAGGGGCGAGGGCGAAGTCGAAACCGGCGCGGGGATACGCGCCGAATTGCAAAAGATTCTCGCGGCTCACCCCGATCTCGAAATCGTCGAGGCTTTCAACTTCGCCGATTTTGCACAAGAAGCATTTCAAGTCTCCATGCGAATGCTCTATGAAGGAGCGTTTCTTGCCGTGTTCGTTGTTTTCCTTTTTCTGCGTAACTTTCGCGCAACCATTGTGGCTGCTACGGCGCTTCCGTTGTCGGCGATCTCCGCCTTTCTGGGGATGTACCTGTTCGGTTACACACTCAATGTCGTCACCCTGATTGCGCTTTCACTGGTGGTGGGCGTTCTGGTCGATGATGCCATTGTGGAAGTCGAAAATATCGTGCGCCACCTGCGCATGGGAAAAACGCCAAGGCAGGCAGCGCTCGATGCCACGGCGGAAATCGGGCTGCCTGTCGTAGCAACCACAGCGACGCTGGTGGTCGTCTTTCTGCCCATTGCGTTCATGGATGGTGTTGCAGGACTGTTCTTCAAACAATTCGGCTGGACCGCCGTGATCGCCGTTTCCATGTCTCTGGTTGTTGCCCGGATGATTACGCCGATCCTTGCCGCTTCCATGTTTCAACCTTCCATGCGGGATCACAGCGAACCGCGATGGGTGCAGTGGTACACGAAAAAAGCCGAATGGTGTTTGAACCACCGTGTGCTTACCATCGTTTGCGCGATAGCCTTCTTCATCGCTTCCATGATGCTTGCAGTGTTGCTCCCTCAAGACTTCATGTCTGCAGACGACAATTCGCAAACCCAGATCCATCTTGAACTGCCGCCGGGCGCAACACTCGAGCAAACGCGCCACATTGTCGGAGAAGTCCACGACCGACTCGCACAACTGGATCATATAACACGCATCTATTCCACCATTGGCGGCGGCAGTGCAGGGGGCGACGCTTTTGCATCTTCCGGCGGCGACGTGCGAAAAGCGTCGCTGACCCTTCAGCTTTCCCAACGTGGCGAACGCCCGCGCAAACAAGTCATCGAACATCAGATTCGCGCCGCGCTCGAAACGCTGCCCGGCGCACGCTTCGACGTTGGGTGGGGGGACGGCTCGGATCGTTATTCCTTCTTGCTCACAGGCGACGACCCTGATGCGCTGCGTACTGCCGCGCTTGCCATAGAACGCGACCTGCGCGCCCTGCCGGGACTTGGCAACATCAAATCGGGCGCCAGTCTCATTCGTCCGGAAATCGCCGTTCGGCCTGATTTTGCTCGCGCAGCGGATCTTGGCGTGACCAGTTTTGCCATTGCCGACACACTGCGCATCGCCACCCTTGGCGACTACGACACGGCGCTGGCCAAACTCAATCTTTCCCAACGGCAAGTTCCCATCCTCGTGAAACTTGACGACAAAGCGCGCAGCGATCTGGCGATGATCGGGCGGCTGACACTGCCGGGCACACATGGCCCGGTGATGCTCGGCGAAATTGCCTCCCTGGAAATGTTCGCTGGTCCAGCGCAAATCACGCGCCACAACCGCTCGCGCAACATACGCTTCGACATCGAACTCGGAGGCACACCCATGGGCGGCGTTTCAAAACAAGTTCGCTTGCTTCCCTCCGTGCTTGATCTTCCGCCGGGGCTGAACGTTATGGAAATCGCCGAGGCGGAGTTCATGAGCGAACTCTTTGTGAGTTTCCTGATCGCCATCCTTGCCGGCATACTGTGCGTTTACACCGTACTTGTGTTGCTGTTCAGACACTTCCTGCACCCGATCACACTGCTGGCCGCTTTGCCGTTGTCGCTTGGCGGCGCTTTTGTCGGACTGCTGCTGACCGGTTCCAGCCTCTCGATGTCCTCCCTGCTCGGCCTTGTTCTTCTGATGGGGCTTGCCACCAAAAATTCCATTTTACTCATCGAGTACGCCATCACCGCACAACGCAACCGCGGACTCGAAAGACTCGACGCCCTGCTTGACGCCTGCCGTAAACGCGCACGCCCCATCGTAATGACCTCCATCGCCATGAGCGCGGGCATGCTACCGCTGGCGCTAGGGCTTGGCAATGCGGACACGACCTTTCGCGCCCCGATGGCCATCTCCGTGATCGGCGGACTCTTCACATCCACCATCCTCAGCCTGCTCATTGTGCCGGTAGTGTTCACCTACGTAGATGATTTTTCGCGTTGGCTTGGAAGGCTGAGGACGTGATGGGGGGGGGGAGGGGATTTAGAGCGACCCCACACAAGTGGAAAGTTTCATCCATGAAATGTTGAGCGTAACAGTGGTTTTTGATCTGATGAAAGCGACAAATGAACAAAGAGGTAAATGTCAAAAAAGTGTATATGATTGTGGCTCACCCCAACAGAAAAGGGCTTTGTTTCGCCGCGTTTGAAAACCTGAAAAGAGGTCTGGAAGCTGCTGGACATGAAATAAAAATTTCTGATTTGTACCAGGAAAATTTTAACCCTGTTCTTTTTTTTGACGAGAATAAACTCAGACGGGATCTGCAACATGACCCGGAAGTGCAGGTTTATCGTGAAGCGATATTATGGGCTGACCATTTGGTTTTTGTTTTTCCCGTTTGGTGGTCAGGCATGCCGGCAATATTGAAAGGCTTTATAGACAGAGTGTTTGCCAAAGGCTTTGCCTATGAATATGACAGCAAATCGCACATGAAAGGACTGATAAAAAACAAAACAGCGTGGATTGTCAATGCACAAGACGCCCCCGGAATTGTTCGATTTGTGCCTTTTATAATACATGACTACGGCTTGGTTCTTAAAAGACAGATACTCATGAATTGTGGATTTAAAAAGGTGCAATGTTTCCCCATTTTTTCAGTGATAAAAAGTACGCCTGAAAGACGTTCTCAATGGCTGCAAAAGCTATACCATTTGGGGGAAAAGCTATAATCTCGGCCAGCGACTTCGTGTGTTGGTTCATTTTTTCCGCAAGGAAAAGGGTAGGGAACGAGGCACTTATTCCTTTGCACACCCAAAAAGAAACAGCGAGTACAAAACGGCACACAGGAACATGAAGCAAGCCATGATGTATGAGAATCGTGAGGCGCAATTTCTGGCACTGAGATTTTTACCCGATCCCAATATGCAAGGCTCTTTGTATGGCCATATTTCCGTAAAAACATCATGTTATCGTGTTCTCTGGAAGGCTTTGTGGGCTTAAAAAGGCAAGACAGGGCTGGCGCAGAGGGCGCGGGTACGGTACATTCTTAACTTTTGCCGGACTTGGTTTTTTGCTCATTTTTCACTTCGACTTCGATTCTTAATTTTTATTTGAACCGGGAGCCATCATGACGCAATACATTACTGAAAACATCCGTACAGTCGCCCTGGTGGGTCATGGCAATGCGGGAAAAACGACGCTGGCGGAGGCGCTGCTCCTCAAAACAGGCGCGATACAGGCAGCGGGCAGCATCGAAAGGGGGACGACGGTTTCCGATTTTGATCCGTTGGAAAAGAATTTTCAGCTCTCGTTGCGGACGTCTTTGCTGCACTTGGAAGCGGCCAACACCCGCGTGCATCTGGTGGACACTCCCGGATACCCCGATTTTATCGGGCAGGCCATCGGTGCGCTCGATGCGATCGAAACTGCGGCGGTGGTGATTAACGCGCAGTCCGGCATCGAAATGATCACTTCCCGAATGATGGATTGGACGGAGAAGCGCAAACTTTGCCGACTGATCGTGATCAACAAGATTGACGCGGAGAATGTTGATTTGCCTGCGGTGCTGGCGGCTGTGCGCGAGGCTTTCGGCAGCGAATGTTTGCCGATCAATTTGCCGTCGGCAAACGGGACGAAGGTGGTTGACTGCTTTTTCAATCCGTCCGGCGAATCGGATTTTTCGTCGGTGGAGGAAGCGCATCAGGCGTTGATTGATCAGGTGGTCGAAGTTGACGAAGCGCTGATGGAGAAATATCTGGAGCAGGGCGAGGACATAGACGCCGAGCAGTTGCATGAGCCGTTTGAGCGTGCTTTGCGCGAAGGCCATTTGATTCCGGTGTGTTTTACCTCGGCGAAGAACGGTGTTGGCATTCAGGAATTGCTCGACATCATGGTCAAGCTGCTGCCCAATCCGACCGAGGGCAATCCGCCGCCTTTCTTCCGTGGCGAAGGCGAGAGCGCCGAAAAATTCATGCCGACGCAAGACCCGGCGCAGCATGCGCTGGCACATGTGTTCAAGGTTCAGATCGACCCATTTGTCGGAAAAGTCGGCGTGTTCCGTGTGCATCAGGGAACCATCAAGCGCGATACGCAGCTTTTTGTCGGCGACGGTCGCAAACCGTTCAAGGTGGGGCATCTGTACTTGATGCAGGGAAGCAAGTTTATTGAAGTTGATCAGGTGGTTGCGGGCGATATTGCGGCGGTATCGAAAGTTGAGGAGATTGTGTTCGATTGCGTATTGCACGATTCGCACGACGAAGATCACATCCACATGAAGCCACTGGAGTTTCCGGCGCCGATGCACGGCGTGGCGATTGCGCCGTCCAAGCGGGGCGACGAACAACGCTTGTCGGAAGTGATACACAAGATGATCGCCGAAGACCCGACATTGAAGCTCGAACACGATGCAACGCTTAACGAAACCGTTTTGTGGGGACTTGGCGATTTGCACTTGCGCTCGGTGCTGGAGCGGATGAGTACCGTGTTCAAACTGGAAGTCGAAACGCGACCGCCGCGTGTGCCGTTCCGTGAGACGGTGGCAGGCAAATCCGAAGGCCATCATCGGCACAAGAAACAAAGCGGCGGCGCAGGACAATTCGGCGAAGTGATGCTGCGTATCGAAGCATTGCCACGCGGCGCAGGGTTCGAGTTTGTTGACGAAGTGAAGGGCGGGACGATTCCGACCCAGTTCATTCCGGCGGTGCAAAAAGGCGTCGAACAAGTGCTGGCAGCCGGGCCGGTAGCGGGTTTCCCGTTGCAGGACGTGCGCGTGATCGTTTACGACGGCAAGCATCATGCGGTGGACTCCAAAGAAATCGCCTTCGTGACAGCGGGACGCAAAGCGTTCCTCGACGCGATTACGAAAGCGCAACCGACCGTGCTGGAACCGATGGTGCGGCTGGAAATCAGTTGTCCGGCGGACAACATGGGCGACATTGCCGGCGACTTGTCGGGACGGCGCGGGCAAGTGACTGGCACACAACCGCTACGCGCAGGAATGCTGCTGATCGAAGGCATCGCGCCGCTGTCCGAACTGGAAGGTTACGCGGCCAGAATCAAAGCGATGACTTCCGGACATGGCGGCTGGACGATGGCGCTTTCGCACTATGAACCGGCGCCGTTTCAACTGCAACAAAAGCTGGCGGAAGAATATCAGAAACACCGCAAGCAGGAAGAGGATTGACAATTACGAACGACCTGACATAACGCTGGGTGGGTTTGTCCCCATCCAGTGTTTTGTTTTGTCAGCCCAGAAAACCATCTCACGCGAAGCCGCGAAGAAAAAACCGTTAACCACGAAAAACACGAAAGCCACGAAAAATTATTGCCATCTCACGCGAAGCCACAGAGCGCAGATTACATGCGGTAGCTCACCCGTTGTGATTGGGCTGTAAGTATATTTTGCTATCATGGCGGGAAAAGTAAATTTGGATGGTATGGAAATGTTGGGTTCAGATTTAGAGCCGGTGGCGTTGTCGCGTGTGCGGGTCGTACTGGTACACACGACCCACCCCGGCAATATCGGGGCGGCGGCGCGGGCGATGTGGACGATGGGTTTGTCGCAACTGGTTCTCGTGTCGCCGTTACGTTTTCCGGCGCCTGAAGCCGAGGCGATGGCTTCGGGCGCCGACGAGGTATTGGAGCGTGTGCGGGTGGTGGGAACCTTGTCTGAAGCGTTGACCGGGTGTGTCTGGGCGGCGGGTTTTTCGGCACGGTCGCGGGAATTTGCCGGAAGGGTGCTGGCTGTACGGCAGGCCTCCGAAGAAGCGGCGCGGCTGTTGACGGCAGAGGGGGCACCGGACATCGCGCTGGTGTTTGGGACGGAAATGTCGGGACTCTCCAATGCGGAGTTGGAGCAATGCACGGTGGCGGCGACGATTCCAGCCAATCCGCGGTATTCGTCGTTGAATCTTGCTGCGGCGGTGCAGGTGGCGGCCTACGAATTGCGGGTGGCGTTGGGCGCGGGGGCTGTCTGGCAGGCGCCGCGTTTTTCCGGCGCAACGCATGAGGACATCGAAAGGTTGTACGCGCATGCTGAAAAAACGCTGATTGCCTGCGGGTTTTTGAACCCTGAACGTCCCAGGCGTTTGCTGGCTCGGCTTCGGCGCCTTTTCGCACGAGCTGGATTGGAGCGTGAGGAGGTCAATATTCTGCGTGGTATTCTGGCGGAGATGGACACATTGCTTGAGTCGGCGAAAACAGAAGATCGCAAGGGCGAAAAATCGGAAGGGTGATTCGGCGACAAGAGGAATATAATAGAACCGGTCTCGTAAAGTGAATTTTTGAACAAAGAAAGGAACGCATATGTCGAAGAAAGTTAAAGCGCTAAAGATGGATATTGGAATCGCCGCCAAGAACCGCGAGAAAATCGCCGATGGGTTGACCAATTTGCTTGCCGATACGTTCGCGCTGTATATGAAAACGCATAATTTTCACTGGAATGTGACCGGTCCGATGTTTAATACATTGCATGTCATGTTCGGGGAACAGTACACAGAGTTATGGAATTCAACGGACGTGATCGCCGAGCGCATCCGTGCGCTGGGTTATCCGGCGGCGGGTACGTTCTCGGTGTTTGCAAAACGTTCGTCGATCAAGGAAACAGCCGGTGTGCCAAAAGCCGAAGAAATGATCCGGCTGTTGGTCGAGGGCAACGAAGCGGCGGCGCGCACGGCGCGTCAATGTTTTCCGGCGGCGGATGAGGCCGGTGACGAAGCGACTGCCGATTTGTTGACGCAGCGGTTGCAGGTGCATGAAAAAACGGCCTGGATGTTGCGCAGTTTGCTGGAAGGGTGAGTTTCAGGGATCAGAGGTCAGGGATCGGGGGGCAGGTTTGAGTCCCAATCCCGCCTTCGGCCACCCTCTCCCGCAAGCGGGAGAGGGAAAGGGTTTGACATCTGGAGATAGCTACCATGTCGCACAAAACTACTCTTATCTTCAGTGAGCAAATTATCCGTCAGGCGGCATTCGGGTTTTTGCGTCGTTCTCTCGGTGTCGGCTTCACTGTCGCCCTTGTTGTTGTCGCGCTTAGTTTCGGCTTGCTTGTCGTACAAGGAACGAGCACTTGGCATGTAGGAATGTTAGGCTCAATTCTCTTTATGGGCATCGTCAGCGCCGTTGCTCTGTATTTTGTCCATTATCGCTCCTCGCTTCGCAGGTTTCGCGAAATGGGCGATCCGCAAGCCACCTTTCACGTCGATGAATCTACGTTTACGATCACCTCGGCTATCGGGAGTGGGAGCTTTCAATGGCTCGTTGTGAAAGAACTTTGGCGGTTCTCTGATGTTTGGCTTTTGATGTACTCCAAAGCACAGTTCAGTATATTGCCGCTTCGTTGCCTTTCGCCTGAAATGCAGACATTCATTGTTCAGCGCATCCAATCTGCGGGAGGTAAAATTGTCGGCTGACCTTTATCGATAGATTGATCCGCTGAAGAAAAAGGAAATGCTGTGAAGTGTCTCGTTACCGGAGCGGGCGGCTTTATCGGCGCTCATCTTGTCCGTTATCTTCTCGGCGCCGGTCATGAGGTCAGGGCAGTTAGAGCGTTTTCGGTTCAAACGCATGCACCTTTTACCCTCTCCCCTCGTGGGAGAGGGTGCCCCGAAGGGGCGGGAGAGGGGGAACGGTCACCGTTTTGCCCCTCTCCCCCTGCCCCTCTCCCACAAGGGGAGAGGGGAGCCGAGACAAACCCCCGTCCGTCTTCGACGGACACCCCCTTTGAAAAGGGGGCAAAGCGCGGCGCATCCTCACAAGAATGTGCCCACTTAAATCAAAGCCGCTCTAGTGCTTCAAAACTTGAAAAGAATGCCGACGATGAAAAGCTGGAAAACATTCAGGTAACGCGGAGCGCGGTTGATCCCGCAGCCTGGCGGGAGGCTTGCCAGGACGTAGAGGTGGTTTTTCATCTTGCCGGACGTGCGCATCGTGGAGACAGTTCTTTGCCGTCTGCGCGTTCGGTTTACCTTCGGGACAATCTGGAGATGACCCGCGCTCTGGCGGAAGCGGCGCTGAAGGCGCAGGTGCGTCGCTTTGTTTTTGCCAGTTCCGTGGCTGTTTATGGCACGGCTTCGGCGGCAGGCGAAGCCTTCCGTGAAGATTCGCCTGTCGCGCCGCATCCCGACAGCGTTTATGCGCACTCCAAACGGGCAGCGGAAGAATTTTTGTTATCCGACTGCGCTGCCTTGGAACCGGTTGTCGTTCGCTTGCCGCTCGTCTATGGCGCGGGCGTCAAGGGGAACATGGCGACGCTCATACGGCTGGCGGCAAGTGGCGTGCCTTTGCCGTTGGCGGGGATCGACAATCGCAGAAGTTTTATCAATATTCCCAATTGCGTGGATTTTTTTCTTGCCGCCGCTTGTCACCCGGATGTGGGCGGGCGAATTTTGCTGGCGTCTGATCGGGAAGATGCGGCGACGCCGGATTTGATTCGTTTGATCGCCCACGAGTTGAGAAAACCTGCGCGGCTTTTTTCGATACCGCCCAGGTTTTTGAGAGCAGCGTGTTTCCTGCTTGGGCAGAGGGCGCGTTTTGAGAAATTGGCGGGCAATTTTCAGATTGATCCTGCAATCTCTTGTGATCTTCTCGGCTGGTCGCCCAAGGTCGGTCTGGCCGAAGGCATTGCGCAAATGTGCGGGGCAGGGATGAGAGGTCAGGAATCAGAGAAGTCGCAACTCTGATACATATTTCCTGATCCTCAAACCAGTCTTGCCAGCAAAGTTTCCTTGTCGCCGTACAGAAGGTCGATCATCGGAATTTCGGGCATCGTGTAAACCCCCGGCGTTTGCTTGAACGTCGCTCTGGCGCAAGACAGCATGACTTGCGATGTTAAAGCCGGATTGTTGATTCTCATATTGAACTCAAACAACTGATTGTCGGTTTTCCCTGAAACGCCTTTTCTGACGAGGTTGACGCCGTGGCCTTTGTCGATGAGGTCGTCGATGCTTTTCACGGCGATGACGTGCGTCTCGTCGTGACTGAAGTAGGGATCAGCCTTAATTTTTTTGCTGACGTTTTCGATGTTGTTGCCTGCGGCAAGTTCCACGTAAACAACCCGCCGATGAATGCCGGTGCCGAGCGGGATGGTCATCGAAAGTGCGTTGGCGACGCCGTCGATGTTTTTGGCGGCGACGGTGTGCCCCATGCTCATGCCGGGGCCGAAGTTGGTGTAGGTCAGGCCCTTCGGGGCGCAGGCCTCAAGCAGTGCGCGTATGACGGAGTCGCTGCCCGGGTCCCAGCCGACCGACACGACGGCGACGGCCGAGCCATCGCGGGCGGCGTCTCCCAGTTGTCGGCGGACGTCCAAGATCGACGTGTGGGTGTCATAGCAGTCGATGGTGTTGATGCCAGCCTTGAGGTAGGGGG
>JAITMH010000016.1 GCA_031277445.1 Burkholderiales bacterium | reverse complement strand
CGATTTCTTTTTGCAGCCGTTCGCGCTCCGCCGCCACGTCGATTTCAATTTTCAACATCATCCGAAAATCGCCAACCACTTGCACCGGCGCTGGTGAGATCGGCAATTCAGTCCCGACTGCGTTCACATCGGAAAGTCTCGCCAATGCCGCCAGGTACGGCGCATACGCTTCGACCACCGCCGGATCGCCCGCCACCAGCAACGGTACTTTTTGCGCCGGTGACAAATTCATTTCCGCACGCAAGCTGCGGCAAGCGTTAATCATTTCTTTCAGATGCGCGACCTTCGCTTCGCTTGTTTCATCGAGAAGCTTCGGATCGCACACCGGATACGGCGCTGTACCGATGAAATCAGTGGTCTTGCGATGGGCAATCGGCGCGACGGTTTGCCACAATTCTTCGGTGATGAATGGAATGAGCGGATGCGTCAATCGCAACATCGTTTCCAGCGTTCGCACCAGCGTTCGGCGTGTGCCGCGCTGTTGCGCTTCATTGCCCTGACTCAACTGCACCTTCGCCAGTTCGACGTACCAGTCACAATACTCGTCCCACACAAACTCATACATCGCCCGCGCAACCAGATCGGGGCGGTACGCCGCGAAATGTTGCGTAATCTCGGCTTCAGCGCGTTGCAAGCGGCTTTTGATCCAGCGATCCGCGAACGAAAATTCAATCGTGCCGTCGCCCGGCTTGTGGCGGCTCTGCAAACCGCAATCCTTGCCCTCGCAGTTCATCAGCACGAAGCGAGTCGCGTTCCATAATTTATTGCAAAAATTCCGATACCCCTCGCAGCGCTGCATGTCGAACTTGATGTCGCGCCCCGGACTGGCCAGACTGGCGAAGGTAAAACGCAGCGCATCGGTACCTAACGCCGGAATGCCTTCCGGAAACTCTTTACGCGTCCGCTTTTCGATTTTCGGTGCGTCTTTCAGATTCATCAGACCGGTCGTGCGTTTTTCCACCAGCGCTTCAAGACCGATGCCGTCAATCAAATCAATCGGATCAAGCACGTTGCCTTTCGACTTGCTCATCTTCTGACCTTCGGCATCCCGAATCAGTCCGGTCACATAGACATCCTTGAACGGAATCTTGCCGGTGATGTGTCGGGTCATCATCACCATTCTTGCCACCCAGAAGAAAATAATGTCGAAGCCCGTAATCAACACCGACGAGGGCAAATAACGGTCGATCACCGGATTGGACTGCTGCGGCCAGTCCGGCGTCCAGTCGAGCGTCGAGAACGGCCACAGTGCCGACGAATACCAGGTATCGAGGACATCCGGGTCGCGTGTCAGTGCGCCGTGATAGTTTTCCTTCGTCGCCAGCGAACGTGCTTCGTCTTCATCGTGCGCGACCCAGCACTGACCCTCTTCACCGTACCAGGCGGGAATCTGATGCCCCCACCACAGTTGCCGCGAGATACACCAGTCCTGCAGATTGCGCATCCAGGCATAGTAGGTGTTGACCCAGCTTTCCGGAACAAAACGAACTTCGCCAGATTCGACAACGTCAATCGCTTCCTGACCGATTGTTTTACCGTTTTTGCCTGGCTTGTTAACCGCGACGAACCACTGATCGGTCAACATCGGTTCAATCACCGTATGCGTGCGGTCACCGCGTGGCACTTTCAACTTGTGCGGCTCAACTTTCTCCAGAAAGCCTTGCGCCTCAAGATCGGCAACAACTTGTTTGCGCGCTTCAAAACGATCCAGTCCATGATATTTCTCCGGCGCGACCTCGCTGATTTTGGCATCAAGCGTCAACACGCTGATCTGCGGCAACTGATGGCGCTGCCCTACTGCGTAGTCGTTGAAATCGTGCGCCGGTGTCACCTTGACGCAACCCGTGCCGAATTCACGATCCACATAATCGTCGGCGATAATCGGAATCCTGCGACCGGTCAGCGGCAGTTCCACCGTTTTACCGAGCAATGCCTGATAGCGCTCATCATCGGGATGCACCATCACCGCCACGTCGCCCAGCATTGTTTCCGGTCGCGTCGTCGCCACCGTCAACCCTCTCATGCCGTTGATCGCGCCATCGGTAAACGGATACGTAATATGCCACAAAAAACCGTCTTCCTCATCCTGCACCACTTCAAGATCGGACACCGCCGTCCCCAGCACCGGGTCCCAGTTCACCAACCGTTTGCCGCGATAAATCAATCCTTCGTTGTACAAACGCACGAATGTTTCCGTGACTGTTTTCGACAGTCCGTCATCCATCGTGAAACGTTCACGGCTCCAGTCGGGCGACGTACCCAAACGCCGCATCTGTTGCGTGATGGTTTTGCCGGAAACTTCCCGCCACTCCCATACTTTTTCGACAAACTTTTCGCGGCCAAGATCGTGCCGCGACAAACCTTGCATCTCAAGCTGCCGCTCCACCACCATCTGCGTGGCGATGCCGGCATGGTCGGTACCCGGCTGCCACAACGTGTTGATTCCAAGCATCCGGTGGTAGCGGGTCAGCGCGTCCATAATCGTCTGCTGAAAACCGTGTCCCATGTGCAGCGTGCCGGTGACATTCGGCGGCGGAAGCAGAATGCAAAACGATGCTTCTGCGGGTTTTGTAGCGTCTGCTCCGGCCTCGAAATAACCGGAGTTTTCCCATTGCGGATACCAGCGGCGTTCAATCTCCGCCGGGTCGAAACTTTTAGCGAGCGTCATAGTGTTTTTGGAAAGCTTTTCGTGCGAAATATAAGATTATAGCGGATACGCTTTGCCGTGATTTTGTCATTTCCACGGAAAGCAGAAACCCAGAAAAACCAGCTCACGCGAAGGCGCGAAGACGCGAAGAAAAAAGCCCCCTTTTCAAAGGGGGTGTCCGCCGAAGGCGGACGGGGGTTTGTTTCCCGCCTGCAAAAAACAGAGGGCGAAGGAGGCCGCGCTCTTCGCACCTTCGCGTGAGATGGGGTTGCGGGCAAAAGAGGAACGCTCGCCCGCGCTCCCTGTTGCGGCGGATTGCGCTTCGCTTATCCGCCCTGCGATCCAGTCCCTGATTCCGCGTCCTCGCCGCGTGCAATCAAAATACTGCAATGCACCCGATCCATCAGACTGACACCGGTTGAGCCTTTCCACCAGCGCGCCGCAAAACGCTGCTCGCGCTTGTGCCCCAAAATCAGCAAGTCAATATCGAGTTCCTTGACAAGCCGGGAAATGACTTCCACCGGATCGCCCGTCGCTGCATGCGTACGCGCCGGCAGACTGTGCGCCGCCAGATACCATTGCGCCGCTTCGAGGTCTTTTTCGGCAAGCTTGGCGTCCTGCTCAAACGCCAGCGCCGGAACGTATTCACCGGCCAGCGTATAAACCGCCAAATCATGAATCACCGCAACAATGTGAATCTCGGAATCGTGCGGATTGAGCATCAGACATTCATCAAGCGCATAGCGGCTGGCTTGTGAACCATCATAAGCAATGAGGATACGTTTATGCATGGTTGATTTCCTCATGAACAGGGTTGGTTATTATCCCACAGTGTCGCTTTTTTTCAGGGGGTCATGCTCCCTCTTTCCTTGTATCTCGTTCCCATTCTCACGGTTCAAGAGCCACTCTGATTCCTAATTCCTGCCCCCTGATCCCTGTACCCCACAAAACGCCAACGCCGTCGTCGTCAAACTCTGCCAGACATCAACGGGCGGTCCGGCCAGCGTCAAGCCTTTTGCCTGCGCGTCCAGTTTCGCCAGCGTTCCCAGAAAACCCGGCAGCGCCGCATTGGGTACCCGTCGCGCCGCTTTTTCCATCGCCGCCTGCCGCCGTCCCCAGACCCGCGCTTGCCGTATCGCCTGCGTTGCGGCCATGCCCTGCATCGTCAGCGCCCGAACAGCGCACAACGCATGAACGTCTTCGGAGAATTGCCACACCGGCAACGTCACCGCTTCGCCTTCGTCGCGCAACGCCTGCAACAAGCGCACCACACGCGCCGCATCGCCGGACAACCAGGCTTCCGATAACGCAAACACATCGTAGCGCGCCACGTCGGCAATCGCCGTTTCGATCATCTCCATCGTCAACGCGCCCGCCGGAAACAGCAACCCCAGCTTCTCGATTTCCTGACGCGCCGCCAGCAAATTACCCTCGCAATGATCGGCAAGGTAAACCAGCATCTCGTCCGTCGCCTGTTGTCCCTGCCGTCGCAACCGCTCGCCGATCCAGCGCGGCAATGCTTCGCGTTCCAGCGGCTGCACCGGCACGATGGTTCCAACAGCTTCCAGCGCTTTGAACCATCCGGTCGCCTGCATCGTTTTATCGGCACGCGGCAACGTGATCAAGGTGACTTGTTGTGCGTCCAGCGTCTGAGCGTATTTTTCCAAGACCTTCGCGCCTTCCGCTCCGGGTTTGCCGGACGGGATGCGTAAATCAAGCAAGCGCCGTTCGCCAAACAGTCCAAGATTGCTGTGCGCCGCTTGAAAACTGTCCCATTTAAAACCTGTTTCGACGATGAACACTTCGCGCTCAATGCAACCCGCTTCACGCGCAGCACGGCGAATCGCGTCGCCCGCTTCCTGAACGAACAGCGCTTCGTCGCCATGCACAACATACAACGGCGACAGCGATTTCGCTAAATGTTTTTCGAGATCGTCAAAACGGATTTGCATGGATTCTGTTTAATCATCGTTTGTCGGTTTTCCCCTCTCCCCTCTCCCCTCGTGGGAGAGGGGCTGGGGAGAGGGGGCATTATCTAAAGAAGCAATAACTTTACCCATTATCAATGCCCCCCTCTCCCGGCCTTCGGCCACCCTCTCCCACGAGGGGAGAGGGTTGGATTCTGCGACTCCGCTTCGCTTCGCGCAGAATGACAGAATCTTTCTTCGCGTCTTCGCGTCTTCGCGCCTTCGCGTGAAACAATGCTTTTCTTATACCTGACTCCTGACCTCTGATTCCTGATCACCCCGGCGGCTGCGCTTTCTGCAAACGCCGCAAAATTTGCTGCGCCGCATCCTGCTGCATCTCCTGCAAAATGCGCTGCTCTTGAATTTCGCGTGCCAGCCGTTGGGCATCGTCGTACAAATACGTGCGCTGAATTTCAATCTCGCCGGGAGGCATCCAGTCGTTGCCTTCCTTGTCGTACAGACGAAACGTGTAAATTTTGGTCAATAAATACTCGCGGGCGCGACCGCCGGAAGTCAGCGACAGCACCGCCTTGTCGTCGGTCTGCTGTTTGAGATCGAGCGTCACTTGCGCGTTCTTTGGATTGTCCGCCACTTTCAATCCGGAAACACGGCCTAACAGCCTGCGCAAATCCTCGGTCAGTCCGGGCGCTTCGGCGCCGTTGATTGCGATGGATTGAAACGTATAGTCAACCTGACCGCGCAATTTGAAACCACACGCCGACAACGTTCCCGCCGCTCCCAACCACAAAACACTCCGCAACAATGCGCGACGCTTTAAACTGTTTTCAGACAACAACATTGATCAACCTCCCAGGCACCACGACGATTTTTTTGACCGCCCTGCCCTCCGCGTGTTTTGCGACTTCGGCACTGTCACGCGCCAGCGCTTCCAACATTTCGCGTGTCGCCGTTGCAGGCGCCGTCAGTTTGCCGCGCAGCTTGCCGTTAATTTGCAACACCAATTCAATTTCATCCTGTATCAGCGCCTTGTCGTCAACCTCCGGCCAGGGCGCATCAAGCAGTGTTCCGTAGCGCTTGTCGTAGCCCAATTTTTCCCACAACACATACGTCGTGTGCGGCACGACCGGATACAGAATACGCAACAAAACACTCACGCCTTCACTCACTGCGACATTCGATGCTTCATCATTGCCATCATGCGCCTCCAGCGCATTGAGCATTTTCATTCCGGCGGAAACAACGGTGTTGTACTGCAAACGTTCGTAATCGAAGTTGGCCTGTTTCAACGTGCTGTGAATCTCGA
>JAITMH010000137.1 GCA_031277445.1 Burkholderiales bacterium | reverse complement strand
AAACCCGTACTCACGGTCAGGCGGCAACCCGTGCAAATCGACCATCACCATCACCCGAGCGCCGCGCTGCTCAAACCAGACCGTTCCTTTCGCCTGATGTCCCTGAGTCGGCGTGACCGTAGCAATAGCCCGATCCTTGCCCCCAAAAAGCGTCGCGCAGCCGCCCAGCAACAACACCCCCAAAACCGCGACAAGCCAGCACCCAATCCGACTCATGACAAACTCACCGGAGAATCAATCGCCGTACAGCTTCTGCATACGCTCCCAGCGCTCCTGCGCTTCCAGCGACAACGTCGCCGTCGGTCGCGCCAGCAACCGTGGAACGCCAATCGGCTCGCCCGTCTCCTCGCAGAACCCGTACCCGCCGGTTTCGATCAGACGCAACGATTTCTCAACCTTCTTCAGCAGCTTATGCTCGCGGTCCCGCGTACGCAATTCCAGCGTGTACTCCTCCTCAAGCGTTGCCCGATCCGAAGGATCCGTCGTCACCTCCGTCTCGCGCAACCGCTCTCCGGTGTCGTCGGCGTTTTGCAGCAACTGCGCCTTCAAGTCCAGCAAACGCTTCCTGAAGAACACCAACTGCTCCTCATTCATATAGTCTTTTTCGGGAGCTTTGAGAATTCGCTCCTCGGTCAATTCACGGATTTTCTTGGCAGCCGGCACCGTTTTGGCAACCATATTGACCTCGCTTTCTGCTCGATACGGGGACGGGAACAAAATCCGCCCGTCGCATTAAAAACTATAATTATAACGCGCTCTGTCCGCCCGTAACACCCAGCCATTTTGAGGCCGATGCGGCACCCCAAAACGCGCAGTAACATGATGTTTTTACTGGGAATTTCAGAAAAGATTGCTTTCACCGCATTCAAGCGCCCGCATAAATCCTTTCTTCGCGGAAACCGGTTTTCCACCCGCCACGCCATAACAGCACCGGCGAACAAGGCAAACCCCGCCCCGAAAATCACACGCTGGCTTTGACCGGCGCAAAACTTTTGCGGTGCTCGGGGCAAGCGCCGTGCGCTGCCAACGCCGCCAGATGCGCTGCCGTGCCGTATCCTTTGTGCTGTCGAAAACCGTAGGCCGGATAACGGGCGTCAAGCGCCATCATTTGCGCGTCGCGCACTGTCTTGGCGAGAATCGACGCCGCAGAAATCGCCGCCACATCACGGTCGCCTTTGACGATGGTACGAACCGGACACGGCAACACCGGCGCTCGATTGCCATCGACCCAGACTTCGTGCGGCATCAATGGCAACGCCGCCACCGCCCGCTGCATCGCCAGCATCGTTGCCTGCAATATATTGAGACGGTCAATTTCCTCGACGGTCGCTTCCCCTAGCGCAAAAGCGAGTGCTTGACTGCGAATATCTTGCGCCAATCGCTCGCGCACTTTCTCCGACAATGTTTTTGAATCGCGCAAACCGACAATCGGACGCGCCGGATCGAGAATCACCGCTGCGGCAACAACGTTGCCGACCAAGGGGCCGCGTCCTGCTTCATCGACACCGGCGATCAGTATTGCAGTCATTTTTTCCTTGTTCTCCTATCGTCCATCATGCGCACATCAGGAAAATCGCTTTAACCGCAAAGAACACATAGAGCGCAAAGAGGAAATTTCGCAAACTGCTGCGACTTCGCGCAGACGGAATCTGGAGCGCGGGCGCCCCGCCCGCAACCGCAAACCCCCGTCGGCTTCGCCGACACCCCTTTTGGAAAGGGGGCAAAGCGGGGGCTTTTTCTTCGCGCCTTCGCGTGAAATGATTCTCTGATTCCTAATCCCTGACCTCTAATCCCTGATCGCTACCGCCAACTCTTGCAGCACCGCTTCCGCCGCACGCACACCGGTATCGACTTTCAACGTTTGCGCCATTTCGGAAAACGCCGCTTCAATTTCACGCCGTCGCGGTTCGTCGCGGTACAAGGCCAACGCTTCATCGGCCAGCGCTTCCGGCGTCGCCGCTTCCTGCATCAGTTCCGGCGCAATGAAACGCTGCGCCAGCACATTGGGCAATCCCACCCAGGGCACTTCCAGCATTCGCTTGACAATCCATACGGTGATCGCCGGACCACGATAAAAAATAATGTGCGGACAACGCGCCAGTGCTGCTTCCAGTGTCGCGGTGCCGGATGCGACCAAGCCCACGTCCGCCGCTTGCAAAATTTCTTCGGCGCGTCCGTCGATGAGCGTCAGCGACACATCTGCGCGTGTGCCCGCCGCTCTCAGCATTTCAAAACGCGCCCGCGCTTCCGGCGAGACCATTGGCACCAGAAAACGCGCTTCGGGCAACGCCTGTCGAATCCGCTGCGCGGTTTCCACTAATAACACGGTGTGGTGTTTCAGTTCCGACATCCGGCTGCCCGGCAACAACGCAAACACCGGCACACTGTCTGCAAGCTGCAATGCTTCTCGCGCTCGCGCCCGCGATCCTTCATCGGCAGCGCGTTGCGCCGCCGGATGTCCGACATACGTGACAGGAACACCGTGCGCTTCGTACAGCGGCGGCTCGAAAGGAAACAGTGCCAACACCCGATGCACTGACGCACCGATTTTCGGAACGCGCCCGCGCCGCCATGCCCACACCGACGGGCTGACAAAATGAATCGTCCGCATTCCAGATTGTTTGAGTGCCCGTTCCATACCGAGCGTGAAATCCGGCGCGTCGATGCCGACACACAATGCAACGCCTTCGTCCTGCATTCGCCGAATCAATGCTTTGCGTAATCGCCACAATCCCGGCAGATGGCGGATCACTTCGATGAGACCGTGAACCGACAACCGCTCCATCGGAAACCAGCTCTCGGCGCCAAGCGCCTGCATGCGCGGCCCGGCAATACCAACGAAACGGGCTTCCGGCAAATGCGGACGCAACGCTTCAATCAGCGCCGCACCGAGTTTGTCGCCGGAGGCTTCACCGGCAACGAGGCCGATTTTGAGGGGTTGTGCGGGGGTTTTCATCGGTGTGTTTAGGTTTTATGCCTCACGCGAAGACGCGAAGGCGCGAAGGGGTATCGAGAAAGTTGCCACATTGGAAACTGATAGCGCTGAACAGAACCCCATCCCCACCCCAACCCTCCCCTTGAAGGGGAGGGCTTTGATATCGTGCCTCCGCGTTCTTCGCGCCTCCGCGTGAAATTCCTGATTCCTGATTCCTGACATCTGACCTCTGATCCCTGATCAGCGCACGATACCACGCCCTTCCGCTTCCAGAAAATGCAGCAATATTTCGAGTACCGGAAATGGCGATGTTTCCTGTGCGATCTTTTCGCGTGCTTCTCTCAACGTCAGTCCTTCGCGGTACAGTGTTTTGTACGCACGGCGAATCGCTTGAATGTCTTCTGCCGAAAAACCACGGCGACGCAATCCTTCGCTGTTGACGCCTGCCGGTTTTGCCGGATAACCGGCCACCATCATGTACGGCGGCACGTCCTGCACGATGATCGAACCACCCGCCACCATCGCGTGTGCGCCGATTCTGCAATGTTGGTGTACACCGGAAAAACCGCCCATCGTTGCGTAATCGCCGACATGCACATGCCCCGACAACTGTGCGCCATTGGAAAACACGGTGTGGTCGCCCACGACGCAATCGTGCGCGATGTGGGTGTAGGCAAGCAACCAGTTGTTGTCGCCGATCTGCGTATCGCCGCGATCTTGCGCCGTGCCAGCGTGAATGGTGACGTACTCCCGAATCGTGTTGTTGTCACCGATGGTCGTTGTCACCGGTTCGCCGCCGTATTTTTTGTCCTGCGAGATTTCGCCGATGGAGCAAAACTGAAAAATGCGGTTGTTGCGCCCCAATGTTGTATCGCCGGTCAATATGACGTGCGGCCCGATCACTGAACCGGCACCTACTCTAACTTGTGCGCCGATGATCGAAAAAGCGCCGACTTCGACATCGTCGGCCAATTCAGCGCGTGGATCGACCAGCGCCTGCGGATGAATAAGAGGCATCGTCATCTCGTTCATCCGTTCATTGGGCGATCTCATCAATCGCTTGTTGTTGGGCATCGACGGTCTTTTGAGCAGCGCTGCGCAACGGCGGTCGCAACGCCGCCATCAACACCGCTTCACAGGCCACTTGTCCGTTAACCAGCGCCCGCGCTTTGTATTTGCCGATCCCGCGTGCCGTTCGGATCATTTCAGCTTCCAGCACCAGCACGTCGCCAGGAATCACCTGCCGTTTGAACCGCGCCTCGTCGATACCGGCAAACAGGATGATGCCGCGTTCGCCGTTGGGCATTTTGGAAGCGCCGCTCTTGTAAGCGAGAATCACCGCCGTTTGCGCCAGCGCTTCGATGACCAGCACGCCCGGCATCACCGGATAATCGGGAAAATGCCCTATGAAAAACGGCTCGTTCATCGTGACATTTTTGATGCCGCGAATGAATGTGTTGTTTTCCATCGCAACGATTTTATCGACCAGCAAAAACGGATAACGATGCGGCAATATTGCACAGATATCGTTAATGTCCATCAATACTTTTTCCATGATCTCTCAGTCCTTTTCGTTTTCGCTCTCTGCCGGAGTTCCGTCGGCAAGCGCTTTTTCGAGCGCCCGCACCCTTTTGTACAACGTGTCGAGCTGACGCAACTGCACGGCGTTTTTCTGCCATTGCCGGTGCGGTTGCACCGGATACACGCCGCTGTACATTCCCGGCGTTTCAATTGATGAAAACACCGGCGTCGCCGCCGCCACAACCGCGCCATCGGCAATCGACAAGTGACCGCCGATCATCGCTGCGCCGCCGATCCTGCAATACTTGCCGATTTTCACCGATCCGGCGATACCGGCGCAACCAACAATCGCCGCGTGTGCGCCGACGATGCAGTTGTGTCCGATTTGCACCAGGTTGTCGATCTTCGCGCCTTCTTCGACAATGGTGTCGTCGAGAGCGCCGCGGTCGATGGTGGTGTTGGCGCCGATTTCGACATCGTTGTGCAGCACCACCCGACCGATCTGCGGAATCTTGATCCAGCGCCCGTCTTCATTGGCAAAACCGAAACCGTCCGCGCCGATCACGCTGCCGCTGTGCAACACGCAACGGTCGCCGATCACGCAACGCGGATAAATCACCACACGCGGATGAAGGCGCACATCGTTGCCGATCATGACCTGATCGCCCACCGCACAACCGGCGCCGATGATGGTGCGTGCGCCGATCACGGCCTGTTCGCCAATCGTCGCATGTGCGCCGATCACGGCATCCGCCGCGACTTGCGCTGTTGACGCCACCGTCGCTGTCGGATGAATGCCCGCCGGAGGTTGCGCTTCAGGATACAAACAATTCGCTGCCCTCGCGTAAGCCGCGTAAGGGTTAGCGGTCAGCAAACGTGCTTTTGAAGTTGTCCACGTCGCCGCTTCTCGCGGCGACAATATCACCGCCGCCGCTTGCGTCGTTTCCAGATGAACGCGGTATTTGGGATCGGAGAGAAATGCGATATCGTTTGCGCCCGCACGATCCAGCGGCGCCGCGCCGCGAATCTCGATCTCTCCGTCGCCTTCCAGTGTCGCGCCGATCACCTCGGCCAGCGCCGCCAGTTTCCAGGGTCGCACGGCGACCATCGTCGCCATAGACGCAAATGAGGACACAGGCGCAGGTTTCACCAACGCCCCGCTATTTGCTGGCGTCAAGCGCCTTAATGACTTTGTCGGTGATGTCGATACGCTTGCTGGCGTAAACGACCGGCTCCTGCAAGATCAAATCGTATTTCTCGGCTTCGGCGATTTCCTGAATCACTTTGTTGGCGCGTTCCTGCAAATTGCCCAGCTCATCGTTGCGCCGCAAGTTCAACTCCTCGCGGAAGTCGCGTTGTTGCCGTTGCAAATCACGCGACAGGTTTGCCAACTCACGCTCTTTGTCGCGCCGCGCACCTTCCGCCATCGTCCCGCCTTCATTATCAAGCGTCGTCTGCAACGCCTGCACCCGTTTGGAAAGTTTTTGCAGGTCGGCATCACGCCCGGAGAACTCTTTCTCCAGCTTTTGCTGCGCACGCTTGGCCAGCGCGGCTTCGCGGAACAATTTCTCGGTGTTGACGAAGCCGATTTTATAATCTTCCGCCATCGCCGTTCCGACAAAAAACACGCTCAATAACGCCCCTAAAAACCAAGTCAGACGTTTGCTCACGAAACTCTCCTTTAAAAAAACACCGGTCTGGACATCCTGACTGCCCGCCAGCCGTTATTAGAACACAGAACCCATCTGGAACTGAAAGCGCTGAATTCTGTCGCTGGGCTTTGTGGCGATCGGGTAGCCGTAGCTGATTTTAATCGCCCCGATCGGGGAATTCCAGGCCACGCCCACCCCGGTCGAATAATGAAACGACTCATTGTCCGACTGCCGACCGTCCTGATAGATCTGGCCGACGTCGAAAAACACGCTACCGCGCACCGACTGGTCGCCCGGGATCAACGGAAAAAAGACCTCGGCATTGCCGATGATTTTACGCTTACCGCCCAGCGCGTAGTTTTCCTTGTCCCGCGGCCCCAACGAGGAGCCTTCAAAGCCGCGCACCGAACCGACACCACCCGCATAAAATGCCTTGAAGAACGGCAAGGTCTTGCTGCCGCTATACCCCTGACCATAGCCCAGTTCAGCGCGCAGCATCAACACCATCGGATCGTAAATCGGCCAGAACCATTGGTGAACGTATTGCAGTTTCCAGTAAGTCAAATCGCCCGGCGGCACCGCCACTTCGGTATAAACGTTCTGCAAGCGCCCGCGTGACGGGAACATAATGTCATCGCGGGTGTCGCGTGACCAACCGGCCGACAGCATGAAGCTGTTGGTCGTATTGCCGAACTCTTTGACAAAATCGAGGTAAGACTCCGAACTTTTTTCGTCATCGACCTTGAGCTTGGTGTTTTCGTAACGAAGTCCAAAATTGATGGTGTCGGTTTCGGTAATCGGCACACCGAAACCGATCGCAGCGCCGAGCGTATCGGATTTGTAATACGACACCGCCAGATCATCGGTGTCAACGCGCGTTTTATACAGCTCGATTGTGCGCGAGATGCCATCGACCGTCCAGTACGGATCGGTGAAATGCACCGAATAATTCTGGCTGCTCTTGCTGGTATTCAGCCCCAATGTCAGCGAGTTCCCCGAACCGAATACATTCTGCTGCGAAATCGACGCCTGCAATGCTATTTTTTCCGTGCTCGAATAGCCGATACCAACCATGAATTGCCCGGTATTGCGTTCGACGACGGTGATATTGACATCAACCTGATCGGGCGCCCCCGGCACCGGCGGGGTTTCGATGTTCACATCGTCGAAGTAACCCAGTCGCCGGATTCTGATTTTGGAGCGCTCAATCCGCGTCCCGTCGAACCAGGCGCCCTCCATTTGCCGGACTTCGCGGCGAATCACTTCATCGCGGGTTTTGATATTGCCGCTGATGTTGATCTTGCGCACATACACCCGCCGCCCCGGATCGACGAAGAAGGTGAACGCCACCGTTCCTTCTTCCTTGTTGATTTCCGGCACCGCGTTGACATTGGCGAAGGCATAGCCCTCGGCGCCCAGCCGTTCGGCGATATCCTTTGTGGTGGCCAGCAATCTGGCGCGAGAATACGTGTTGCCGGGTCTGACCCGAATCAGTCTGCGTAATTCGTTCTCCTCAACGGCCAGATCACCGGCAAGACTGATGTTGGAAATTTTATAGCGCTGCCCTTCGCTGACGGTCACCGTGATGTCGATGGCGGTCTTGTCCGGCGAGATGGATACTTGCGTCGATTCGACGGCAAATTCGAGGTAGCCCTGATCCTGATAGAAGCTGCGCAAAGACTCCAGATCAGCTTGCAATTTCTGTTTTGAATATTGATCGTTCTTGGTGTACCAGGTAAACCAGCCCGGCGTCCGCAACCGCATCAGCTTGACCAGTTTGCTCTCGGAAAACGCCTCGGAACCGACGATATGAATACGCGCAATTTTCGACGGGCCTCCTTCGTCAACAAAGAAGCTGATCGCCAGCCGGTTGCGTTCCTGCGGCGTCATCGTCATTTCAATTTCGGCGTTGTAAAAACCGCGTGACACATACTGCCGTTTCAATTCCTGCGTCGCTTTTTCCAGCACCGAGCGGTCGAAAATACGTCCTTCGGACAAGCCGACATCTCTCATCGCGTTGCGCAACATTTCGGTTTCAAATTCCTTGTTTCCCGAAAACGAGAGTGCGCTGATCGTTGGCCGCTCATCCACCACGACCAACAACACGTCGCCCTGCGCGTCGATCTGCACGTCGCGGAAGAACCCGGTCGCGTAAAGCGCCTTGATCGCTTCCGACACTTTCTCCTCATTGACTTCATCGCCGACTTTAATCGGCAGATAATTGAAAACCGTTCCCGCTTCGGCACGCTGCGCTCCTTCAACCCGGATGTCGCGTACCACGAACGGCGTGAATGCCGCCGCCGCCTGTGCGAAAAGCAGCGCGATAAAAGACAACGCTCCCGCCCACCAATACCGTGGCTTCAGCGTCTTTTTTTTGCAGCGGTCAAAACAGTCGAGAAAAATCATTCAATAGCGCCAATACGATTAAAGTGACAATCAGGGCCAACCCGATACGCTGCCCAATTTCAATAGCCCGTTCGGGCAGGGGCCGACCTCGTATGATTTCCGCGAAATAATACAGCAAATGCCCGCCATCCAGTAGCGGCACCGGCAACAGGTTGAGGACACCCAGCCCGATGCTGATCAGCGCCAGGAGGGTCATAAACTGCTGAAACCCCGCCTGAATGGACTGTCCGGCGTAATCGGCGATGGTCAGCGGCCCCGAAAGGTTCTTGAGCGAGGCGTTTCCGACGATCATCCGGCCAATCATTTTAAGGCTTAATACCGTCAAATCCCATGTGCGTATGGCGCCCATTGCCAGCGCGTCGATAGCGCCATGACGCACCGTAATCAAATGACGTTCGCGCACGTCCGGATCAGCCATGATGTTAACGCCGATACGGGTAACCGCGTCACCGCTCTCGTCCGTTTCCTGACGCGGAATCACCGGCACCGTCATCGTCACACCGTCGCGCATGACTGTTAACGCGACCGTCGTCCCCGCCGTCCCGCTGAGAAGCCTTCTCATCGCGGACGGCGTATCGAGAACAGCGCCATCAATCGCCCGAATGCGGTCGCCCGTCCGCAATCCGGCGTCAGCCGCCGGCGAATCCGCGATAACGCCCCTGAGCATCGCACCCGCATAGGGCTGCAAGCCGAGCCGCTCCAGCGGATTGCCCGTGCCGTCGTCTTTCATCATCGCGGCCAGCGCCAGCGGCATCTTGAGGGAACGGCCATCGCGTTCGACCGTCAGCGTCGCTTCCGACGTAATATTGGCGTTCAGTATCCTCTGGTTGACATCCTGCCAAACCGCCACCGACCGGCCATTGACCGCCACAATGCGATCCATCGACTGTAAACCTGCCATCGCCGCCGGTGTTCCTGCCGCCGGTTGCGACAGCACCGGCTGATACCCGGGCACACCCACCATGTACATCGCCGCCAGCAGCAATACCGCCAGCAACAAATTCGCCAGCGGCCCGGCCGCGACAATGGCAATCCGCTTCCAGACGCTTTGCCGGTTAAACGCTCGCGGCAACTCGTTGGGGGCGACCGGGGTTTCGTCGTCGCGCTCATCGAGCATGCGCACGTAGCCCCCAAGCGGCACCGCCGACAGCGCCCATTCGGTCTGATCGCGTCCGAAGCGGCGCGAAAACAGTACCGGCCCGAAGCCGAACGAAAAGCGCATCACCTTGACGCCGCACCACCGCGCCACGCCATAGTGACCCAGTTCGTGAAGCGTCACCAGAATGCCGACAACGATCAGGAAACCGAGCAGGCTGTACACCGCTACGCTCCCTTCCGAAGCGCATGCGCCGCAACATGCCGCTCCGCCAGGCGACGCGCTGCCGCGTCGAAGGCAATCGCGTCCTCAACCGTTGCAGGCGTCGTCGTCGTCTGCGCTTCCGACAACACGGCATCGCAGACGGACGCAATATCAAGAAAACCGATCCGCCGATTCAAAAACGCTTCGACCGCGATCTCATTCGCCGCGTTCAAAGTCAACGCCGCGTTACCACCGGCGCTCAACGCCTGATACGCCAACGCCAGACAAGGAAAACGCCCGCGTTCCGGCGCTGCAAATGTCAACGTCAACGCTTTTGTCTGTAAAGCCGTGAAATCAAGCGCCGTCACACCGGCGTCGATCCGTTCGGGAAACGCCAGCGCCTGCGCAATCGGTGTACGCATGTCGGGCGAACCGAGTTGCGCCAGCGTCGAACCGTCGAGATACTCAACGAACGAATGAACGATGCTTTGCGGATGAATCACGACTTCAATCGCCGCCACCGGCATTCCGAACAGCCAATGCGCTTCGATCACTTCCAGTCCCTTGTTCATCATCGTTGCCGAATCGACCGAAATTTTTCGCCCCATCTTCCACACCGGATGCGCACACGCCTGCTCCGGCGTCACCTCGCGCAAAGCCTCAAGCGGCATCTCACGGAAAGGACCGCCCGACGCCGTTAAAATGATTTTACGCACACCCGGCGGTCGCGTTCCGCAGTGCTGCGCGGTTCCCGGAAGGCATTGAAAAATCGCGTTGTGCTCGCTGTCGATTGGAAGCAATGTCGCACCACCGGAGCGCACCGCCTCCATGAACAACGCCCCGCCCATCACCAGCGATTCCTTGTTCGCCAGCAACACGCGCTTTCCGGCACGCACCGCAGCAAGCGTCGGCAACAATCCCGCCGCGCCGGTAATCGCCGCCAACACGGTATCGACTTCCGGCAATGCCGCCACCGTTTGCACACCTTCGGCACCGGACAACACGTCCGTTTGAAGTCCGTCTTCGCGCAATCCCTGCCGCAACACCTGCGCCGCCGTTTCATTGAGCAACGCAGCGTAGCGCGGTCGGTAACGGCGGCACAACTCGCGCAACGCCTCCCCGTTTTTATGCGCCGCCAACGCCGTCACTTCAAAGCGTTCAGGATGACGCGCTATCACGTCGAGCGTTGACGCGCCGATGGAGCCGGTCGCCCCGAGCAAGGTGACGCGCTTGCGGCTCATCTTGAAATTCGCACTTTTAAATTTCGGGCAGGTAGCAAAGCAAAGCCGCCCAAAAAATTCTCACGCGAAGGCGCGAGATATTCAGTCATATCATTCACTCATATTCCAAAAGAAGCTCAAAACTCGCACCGGATCGCTCACACCAGCAAACTCACCATCAGCGCCGCCACCGGCACTGTCGTCAACAAACTGTCGATCCGGTCCAGAATGCCGCCGTGTCCCGGCAACAAGGTACCGCTGTCCTTGCGATCCGCCATGCGCTTGATCAACGACTCGAACAAATCGCCGAGCACCGACAACACGACCAGCACCCACGCCATCCCCAACCAGATCAGCCATTGCGCGATTGCAGGAAGCGCCCACAGCGCCGATGCTTTCGGCAGCATGAACGGCGCGACCGCCAGCGCATACACCGTCACCGCCAACAACGCGCCCATCGCGCCTTCCCATGTTTTACCGGGACTTGTTTTCGGCGCCAGTTTGCGTTTTCCGAATGCGCGACCGGCGAAATACGCCGCACTGTCAGCCAGCCACATCAACACCAGCACCGCCAGCAACAGCCAGGGCGATACCGATTGCAACTGCACCATCGCCAGCCAACCGCAAAACAGCAACCCACTCCCAAGCACCGCAAAACCGGCGCGGGTCAAACGGCCACCCTGCAAACGTCCCTTCTCAAAACGGACGATCCACCAGGGCAGCACCGTCAGAACCAGCACCGTCAACAGCGCATAGCACGTTACCAGCAAACCCTTTTGCGCTACGACGCTGTGCTGCCCAGCCAGGAGGTAAAACGAAATGACCACAACGGTCAGCACCAGCGGGAGCAACCAGCGGTAATGTGGCGATGTCGGCGCGCCATAACGCGAGAAGCCGTCACTGCCCAGCAGTTTCCCCAATTCTTCAGATGCCAGCAACAACACCAGCACCACCACGACCATCCAGACAAGCGGCGACAAGTAAAACAACGCGCACAAGAAAGCCGCCAGCAATACGACACCGGTCATCACACGCTGCGCCAATGGCGACAGGTTCATAAAAGACCTCTTTTCGATTTTGCCGCCGATTCGTCCCGACCGGTTCGCACTGTCTGCACCTGTTCGCTGGTGCGCCCGAAACGACGCTCACGTTGCCGATACGAAGCAATGGCCGCATCAAGCGCTTGCGCGTCAAAATCCGGCCACAACGTGTCCGTAAAATAAAACTCCGTATAGGCCATTTGCCACAACAGAAAATTGGACACCCGCTTCTCACCGCCGGTGCGAATGAAAAGATCGGGTTCCGGCGCATACGCCATCGACAAATACGGCTCGATCTCCTCCGGCGACACCGGCGTCGGAGCATCAAGCGCTTCAGGATGTTTTTGAAAGTAAGTTCGCGCCGCTTGCACGATGTCCCAACGCCCGCCATAACTGGCGGCAATCGTCAGCGTCAGCCGCGTGTTGTTTTCCGTCAGCGCTTCACCTGCGGACACCAATTCACTGATGCGAGCGCCGAAGCCGCTCAAATCACCGATCACTTTGAGACGAATCTGATTCTTGTGCAGTTGCTCAATCTCCTGTTCCAGCGCACTGAGAAACATTCCTTTGAGCAGCGACACTTCTTCCGCCGGTCGTCGCCAGTTTTCACTCGAAAAAGCGAACAACGTCAGGTATTCGACACCGCGCTCAATCGACGCCCGCACCAGTTGACGCACCGTCTCAACGCCGCGCTTGTGTCCCGCCACTCGCGGCAAAAAACGCCGCTTCGCCCAGCGACCATTGCCATCCATAATGATCGCGATGTGGCGCGGCACCAGCGGTACATCGGGAATGGAACGGGTCGAGGATGTAAACATGGATCAGGGATCAGCGGTCAGGGATTAGGGATCAGATTCGTCATTCTGCGCATGTAGGAGCGGGTTTCAAACCCGCCCTTGTATCTCACGCGAAGCCGCGAAGAAGAAAAGCCCCCTTTTGAAAGGGGGTGTCGGCGAAGCCGACGGGGGTTTGTCGCCCCATCAAGGCGTGGGCATCTACACAAGTATGGCGTCATTCTTCGCGCCTTCACGTAAGACACTCTATGCGTTCTTTGCAGTTAATGGATTGATGCGCCGCTTCAAATCGTCATCAATTCCGCTTCTTTGTCGGCAATCAACTTGTCGATTTCAGCGACGAACTTATCGGTGAGTTTCTGAACATCTTCCTGCGCCCGACGCTCTTCGTCTTCAGCAACCTCATGATCCTTGAGCAGTTTTTTCAGATGTTCGTTGGCGTCGCGGCGCACATTGCGCACCGCGATCTTGGCATTCTCGCCTTCGTGACGCACCATTTTCGCCAGGTCGCGGCGACGCTCCTCGGTCAGCGGCGGCAACGGCAGCCGAATCACGTCGCCTTGCGTATTCGGATTGATGCCGAGATCGGAATCGCGCAACGCTCTTTCGACAATCGGCACCATTTTCTTTTCCCAGGGCTGTACCGCAATCGTCCGCGAATCGGCCAGCGTGATGTTCGCCACCTGAGTGATCGGCGTCTGCGTGCCGTAGTAATCGACGTGAATGTGTTCGACGATCCCCGTATGAGCGCGTCCCGTCCGCACTTTGCCAAGATCGCCGACCAGCGTTTCGATCGTCCGCTTCATTTTGTGTTCAGCGGTTTTCTTGATCTCCGAAATCATAACTCTCTCCTGTTCACAACGTTGACCTTCCGTCTGCCTTCACTTCTATAGTGAATCGCATAAATTTTTAGACGAGGCGGCGAGCCGCAGACAGTACAAGTAGTACGGCAAGGCGAAGCCAACGAAGTATAAAGGTTTATGCGATTCACTATGTTTAGCAATGCACCAGCGTTCCCTCATCCTCACCCAAAACAACACGCTTCAACGCGCCCGGCTTGGTGATCGAAAACACATTCACCCGCATTTCCTGATCGCGGCACAACGCCAAAGCGGTCGCATCCATCACGCGCAGGTTTTTGGTAATCGCTTCGTCGAACGTCAGCGATTGGTAGCGCGTCGCCTCCGGGTCTTTGAACGGGTCAGCGGTGTAAACGCCGTCAACTTTGGTCGCTTTCAGCACGATGTCGGCGCCGACCTCACGACCCCGCAGCGCCGCCGCCGTATCCGTGGTAAAAAACGGGTTGCCCGTCCCCGCCGCAAAAATCACGACTTTACTTTCTTCGAGATAACGCAGCGCCTTGCCGCGAATATACATCTCGGCCACTTGATCAATACGCAGCGCCGACTGCACACGCGACACGATACCGGCGCGACGCAACGCATCCTGCAACGCCAGCGCGTTCATCAGCGTTGCCAGCATCCCCATGTAGTCAGCGGTCGCCCGATCCATTCCGGCTGCGCCCGGCGCCACGCCGCGAAAGATGTTGCCGCCGCCGATCACAATCGCGGTCTGCACACCCATCCGGACGACTTCGGCGATTTCCTCGACAATCCGGTCGATCACCTTGCGGTTGATCCCGAACGGATCATCCCCCATCAAAGCCTCTCCCGACAGTTTCAGAAGAATGCGTCGGTAGCGGGCGCCGGAAGCAGGTGTTGGCGAAACAGGAGACGGTGTGTTCATGATGTCCTTGTGTCGATGTGTCGAATGTCGATCGTAAAAAACAACGTCTGAGGAAACGGTCAAACGCGGGGCTTCCTCGACTCCCTTTCTCCGAAACCGAAGAAAGGGAGGCGCTTCATTGCAAACGTTCAGCCTTTCGTCATCGCTGCCACTTCGGCTGCAAAATCGTCTTTCTTCTTCTCGATGCCTTCACCGACCACGAAAAGATCAAACGCTTTGACGCTGGCTTTCTTTCCTTTCAAATACTGCTCAACCGTTTCATCGGGATTTTTGACGAACGGCTGCCCCAGCAACGCTACTTCGGCGAGGTATTTGGCGACACGACCCTCGACCATTTTGGCAACGATCTCGGCGGGTTTGCCGCTTTCCGCCGCCTGCGCCGTAAAGATTTCGCGCTCCTTGTTCACCAGTTCGGCGGGCACTTCCTCTTTCGCAATGCACAATGGTCGCGTACCTGCCACCGACGCCGCCACATGCAGCGCAATGTCCTTGCCAGCAACCTCATCGCCATCAATCTCGATGGTGACGCCGATACGACCGCCGCCATGCAGGTATTGCACCAGTCGCGCCGCCGTCGTCCGACGCGCAAAACGGCGCACCGACAGATTTTCTCCGATCTTCTGCACCAGCGCCTGACGCACCGTTTCGACCGTGCCCTCGTATTCACCGCTCTTGAGCGGGAGCGCCGACAACGCTTCAACATCGGCCGGATTCTTTGTTGCCACCAGTTCCGCGAGGTCCTTGGCGAGCTTGAGAAAGTCCTCGTTACGCGCCACGAAATCGGTTTCGCAGTTGACCTCGACCAGCGCCGCCGTCTTGCCATCGGTCGCCACGAAACCGCCGACCGTGCCTTCCGCCGCAATCCGACCCGCCGCTTTGTTCGCCTTGGCGCCGGATTTAATCCGCAGCAAGTCTTCCGCTTTTTCGAGATCGCCCTCGGTTTCTAGCAGCGCCTTCTTGCATTCCATCATGCCAAGCCCTGTGCGCTGGCGCAGTTCCATCACAACACTTGCGGAGATTTCCGCCATCTTGGACTCCATTTCTTTGCTATTTCGTTTGCCATCCGGTTTTCTGCTCAAAGTTCGAAGCAACGCTCCGAACTTTTCGATTCATCGTCTTCCGGTGCGTTCAATTTCCATTGCGTTACTGCGGCTCTTTCGCCGCTTCCGCAGTGTCTTCAAATTCAGCCGCCGTGTCTTCTTCCTCGCTCACGTCGATAAACTCATCGCCCGCTTGCAAAAGACCCGACAACGCATCGTTCTTGCCTTCGAGCACCGCGTCTGCAATACCGCGTGCGTACAAACGCGTTGCCCGGCTCGAATCGTCGTTGCCCGGAATCACATAGTCGATACCGATCGGTGAATGGTTGGTATCGACCACCGCCACCAACGGAATCCCCAGACGCTGCGCCTCGGTCACCGCAATTTTGTGATAGCCAACGTCGATCACGAAAATCGCATCGGGCACCACATTCATGTCCTTGATTCCGCCAAGGCTCTGACGGGTTTTCGCCAGTTCGCGCGTCAGCGTCAGCGCTTCGCGCTTGCTCATCTTCTCGAACGTGCCTTCGGCTTCCATCTGCTCAAGGTCTTTCAAGCGCTTGATCGACAACTTGACCGTTTTGAAATTGGTCAACATGCCGCCCAGCCAGCGGTTATCGACGTAAGGCATGCCGCAACGCGAAGCTTCTTCGCGGACGATGTCACGCGCCTGACGCTTCGTGCCGACGAACAACACCGTGCCTTTGTTGGCGATAAGACGACGCACATACTGCATCGCCTCGTTGTACTTCTCGAGCGTTTTCTCGAGATTGATGATGTGGATCTTGTTGCGATGACCGAAAATGTATTCGGCCATTTTGGGATCCCAGTAACGGGTTTGGTGCCCAAAATGCACCCCCGCTTCCAGCATTTGACGCATACTGACAGACATTTAAAACTCCTTCAGGGTTGACCTCCATCAGCGGGGTGTGACTTTTCGGGATTTAATGAAAAACCCTCTAGCACCCTGAAACCGCCGATGTGTGAATTAGCGCCGCTTATTTATCCATCGCAAGATGGATAAAGCTGACGCCGGAAACCGCTTGTTTGGTGCCTGCCCGCAACGATCCGGCTTATGACGCCGACAACCACGCAAGCACTACCCAAAAAAGCGGTTCGCTATTCTAGCAGATTTGGAGGTATCAGGTATCAGAGGTCAGGTATCAGGGATCAGAAACCCGTCATTCTGTGCGAAGCGCATAGGTTGGCGGTGAGCGCAGCGAACCCCAACATTTTGCTTCACGCGAAGGCGCGGAGAACGCGGAGAAGTAATCCCTCTCCCCTCGCGGGAGAGGGTGGCCGAAGGCCGGGAGAGGGGGCATTTCATGCGTAAAGGGCAGCTTTAAAACTTGCCCCCACAAAATCTGATTCCTGATTTCCGCCCTCTGATTCCTGATACCACCATTGATATCTTCCATTACTCGGTATATACTTTCGATAGCTACCCAATATTAGCCAATGAGGTGCAAAAATGTCCGCCACCGCCAAACTGTTTACCACTGGACGGAGCCAGGCAGTACGACTCCCGATGGCGTTCCGCTTTCAGGGAACAGAGGTCTTCATCCGCCGCAATCCCGACACTGGCGAGGTTGTGTTGTCCGCCAAGCCTGCCTCCTGGCAGGAATTTTTTGAACTCGCCGACCGCACCGAAATTCCGCCCGATTTCATGGCTGACCGTGAAGACCTGCCCGCAGAAGAAAGGAATCTGTTTTGAACCGCTTCATGCTGGACACGAACATGGCGAGTTACGTTATCCGAGGAAACCCGCCCGAGGCGCGCCAGCGGTTGGCAACGCTACCGATGAACAGCATCGTCATATCCGCCGTCACACAGGCCGAGTTGTATTACGGTTTGGCTCGTAAGGGGCACTCAACAGCTTTGGCAAAGCTGATACAGGAATTTCTGCGCCGCGTTCAAGTGTTGCCGTGGGACAGCGATGCCGCTACGGTGTACGGCGATTTGCGGGCTTCTTGTGCGGCTTCCGGCATCGTGATCGGAGCGCTTGGCATGATGATTGCGGCGCATGCCATCGCAGCAAAAGCGACCCTCGTCACTCACGACCACGCATTCTGTCGTATCCCCGGCGGCGTTCTCGCTGTGGAAGATTGGATAGCGGAATAAACGCCTTGCTTCGTAGTCTCGTTGTGGCTACGATGGATCATCCTAAACCGACAAGGGAAATGATCCTAGGCTCAACAGCTTACTTCGGTTACAATATGAACCATGGATAAATTAAACATTTTTCAGGAAGAGAAATTCGTGCCCACGCGTACGATCTTTCTCGTCGTGCTCGTTCTTGTTACTTTGTTTTTTTACAAGTACCAATCATCCAATCCCTACAAAAAATACAGTACCACACATTTTTGGAAACAGGCGACGGTCACCACAGTACAAAAAGTGCCTGAAGAAGCACTAAAACCTGGAAACAGAAACGGCAGCGTATTGATGTGGGCCGCAATGGGAACCCCTGACATTGCCATCATTCAGGCTCTGGTTGACAGAGGCGCCGACGTCAATGAATCCGATCCTCTTTATACCGGCACGCCACTTTCCGCAGCAGCAGGATATGGTCGCACACCGAAAATGATTACCGAGCTCGTGCGTTTGGGCGGAGATGTCAATAAAACCGTTAGCAACGACGAAACTCCTCTGATGATTGCCGCAAGATATAATCATCAACCGGGATTTGTGGAAGCCTTGGTTGCCGCTGGTGCAAAGGTCGACGCAAAAAGTGCACAAGGCGCCACAGCACTGGATATTGCCATCCGCTCGAAAAACACCACCGTTAAACAAGCGCTTATTGCCTTGGAAAACAACGCCTCAGAGCCGCATTAAGAGTGCTAGCGAATAGCGCGTTCAACTTCAAAACCCATGCCCTCCCCACAAACCCTTTTCCTCGCCGGACACGGTGGCCGCATCGTTGATGGCCTGATCGCCGATTTCGGTGATTACGCTGCAGAATGC
>JAITMH010000022.1 GCA_031277445.1 Burkholderiales bacterium | reverse complement strand
TTCCCGGACTGCGCTTCGCTTGTCCAGGCTACTCGCTACGCGCAGAATGACCGTCCCGCTCCGCGCTCTCCGCGCCTCCGCGAGAGATCCCCCCCATCCCAGCCTTCCCCCGCAAGCGGGGGAAGGGGCTTTCCTTCTTCGCGCCTTCGCGTGAGGCGGTTTTTGTGGATTGCTTCGTCGCTTTCGCTCCTCGCAATGACGCCGGTTTTTTCTTTGCGCTCTTTGCGCTCTTTGCGGTTAATTTTTTTTCGTGCCTTTCGTGTTTTTCGTGGTTAACGCTTTTCTTTTTTTCGCGGCTTCACACCTCCGCGTGAGGCAAGAGGGCGGGGTTGAAACCCGCCCCTGCTCATCTCGCGCATTTCTGCGTTACCGGGAATCTTAATCCGCCTTCAAACATTCGCGCATAAACGTTTTGCGCTCATCGCCTTTCGTATCGCCTGCCTGCTGGTTGCAATACTTCATTTTATCTCTCTGATTTTTCGGTTTCTCTGGCGCCGCTGCCTTTTTCGACAGACACTGCTTCATAAACGCCTTGCGTTCGCCGCCCTTTTTATCGCCCGCTTGTTGATTGCAAAACGTCATCCGCTCCTGTTGCGTCATCTGTTGCGCCTCTTGTGCCGCCAGCGGCCAAGCCATCAAGCCCAGCACCGCCAACACGGCCAATTTGCTTCCCCCTTGCCATTTCATGATTTCCCCCGTTATAAGAATACGCTGCTATGCTCGCAGCCCGCTCATTGTAGAACCATTTTCATTGTTTAAGTCGCACACCATGACAACAACGAAAAATGTGAAGCCGTTTGGTTGTATTATTGTGTTTTCGCGGTTTGCCGGTTCGGTTTTTCGGTTCGGTTTTTCGATTTCGCAGTCGGCACTCAGCTAACACTTTCACGTTTCAGACAAAGGATTCCCATCATGATTTTAGTACTCGCTCCCAACACTTCTCCCGACAGCATTGAGTATCTGGCGTTGATCGAACGTTTGGGTCAATTGCCCGACATCAAACATCGGGTTCACCGTGAAGTGGGCACTGAAGTCACGCTGACCGAAATCTATCTGATCGGCAACACCCGGACATTGGTTCAAGAAACCATGGCGCAACTTCCCTGCGTTGATAAAGTCGTCCGCATCTCGGAGCCTTACCGAATCCTTGGCCGTCACCAACAAGGCGACAACCGTGCGGCATCGTTCGAATACAACGGCGTGCGTTTCGGTCAGAATACTTTTCACGTCTTTGCCGGTTTGTGCGCCGTCGATTCGCTCGAATCGGTCGAAACAATGATGAAAGCGTTGCAGGAGCACGGTCAGGTGTGCACGCGAATGGGCGCTTACAAACCACGCACCAGCCCCTATGCGTTTCAGGGCTACGGCAAACAATGCCTGCCTTATGTCTTCGAGCTTGCAGGCAAATACGGAATCAAAGTCATCGCCATGGAAATCACACACGAATCACACGTCGATGAGATCCGTGACGCGCTCGAAGAAACCGGCAACCCCACCGGTGTGATGCTGCAAATCGGCACCCGCAATACGCAAAACTTTGAGTTACTGAAATCGATTGGTCGCCAACAGGAATTTCCGGTGCTGATTAAGCGCGGTTTCGGCATCACGCTCGACGAATCGCTGAATGCCGCTGAATACCTTGCGTCAGAAGGCAACCGCAAAGTCGTGTTCTGCCTGCGCGGCATGAAAACCAACATGGGCGATCCGCATCGCAACTTCGTCGATTTCGCGCACGTTCCCGTATTGAAACGATTGACACGGATGCCGGTGTGCATTGATCCGTCGCACTCGGTCGGTACGCGCGCAGCCAGTTCCGACGGCATTCTCGACATCTTTCACGTCGTCGCTCAGGGCATCATTGCTGGCGCCAATATGGTGCTGGTCGATTTTCATCCGTTCCCTGAAAAAGCACTGGTCGATGGACCGCAGGCACTGCGTCTGAACGAATTGCAATACTTCCTTGACGACACCGCGCTCGTTCGGGAAGCGTATTTGAAACGCGCTGCGTTGGCTGCTGCCACACAGAAAGTTTAAGCGTTTGCGTCCATGTCAGGAAACACCGTGACAATGAAAGTTAAAAAAGGAAAGATGAAGATGAAACATGCGTGGAAAATCAGTGGTTGGTATTTATTTGTTGTCGGAATCATTCATAACGTTGTCGGGGTTTTGGTTCTCCAGGAGGTTTTGCGTGATATCTGGAACGCCGGGCTCATCAACAGCGTCAGTGACCAAATGGATCGCAACGCCGCATTCTGGTTTTTGTTTACCGGCTTTTTGTTCATTTACTTCGGACTGCAATGGCAAGAGCACATCCGCCGTTATCAAGAACCCCTTTCCAAATTCAGCGCCTGGGGTTTAACCGCAATCGTTGTTTCCGGCTTGATCATCATGCCAGTCTCCGGTTTTTGGATTGTGTTGCCCTTATGCTTCATCATGTTGTATCCGCATTACTCCAAAGCGGCTTCTGCTTGATGGTTACATATCCGCATTGCGTCGCTTCTGCTGCTTTCGTCGTTTTCCTTCCTCACTAGAGCATTTTTGATTTAAACACGACGACACATAAAGTGCCGCATTTTGGCTTATGCTCAAAGCAGCATTTGGGCTCACGCGAAGGCGCGAAGCCGCGAAGGCGCGAAGAAGAATCCACCTTCCCGGCCTTCGGCCACTCTCTCACGAGGGGAGGGGGTTTGCTCTTTCTTCGCGCCTTCGCGTGAGATATTCTCTTTGTGCGACACATAAAGCGCCGCATTTTGGCTTGTGCTCAAAGAAGTTCTGCGTAGGATATGCGGCATTATTTCAGACGCTGTGTTTAAAACCGAAAATGCTCTAACGCGCCGCGCTTCCTCCTTGCGTTCGCGTCCCTTGACGCGGCAGGCACGGCAACGCGCTGCAACGGAATCAATGGATCCACGCATCTTCATTACCCCTTCTTCAACGTCACCAAGCCGTTCAACACCTGATCCAGGCCACCAAAGACCGAGATGCGGTCGATACGTTCAGCCACCCGTTCCAAGGTTTCCAACTCCTTCAACCGTAAAGCCACCGGGTTGTCTTCCATCACCTTCGCCGTGTTCAATAACGAGCGGGTTGCGGCGGTTTCTTCGCGGCGCCGGATTACGTTGGCCTCTGCCGACTTCTCTGCCTCTACCACACGAGCCAGGATGTCCTTCATTTCGCCCGGCAACACGATGTCGCGTACACCTAGGCTGCCGACTTCGATACCAAAGCCCTCCATCTTTGCCTTGACGTGCGCGGCGATCATTTCGTCGATGTCCTGCTTGTTTTCCAGGATGGCATCGATGCTGCGGGTGCCTACAGCAGCGCGCAAACCAAATTGTAATTCCTTGTACAGGTAATCAAGCGGTTTGCCGACCGTCGCAAACGCTTTTTGCACATCGGTGTAACGCCAGCTTGCCACAAGGTTGAGTCGCAAGCCCACGCGATCTTTGGTCATGATTTCCTGGCCGCTGACTTCCATGACCTGCAAGCGCGTATCGACCAGTTCCATCCGAACGTCGCGCTTGAAGCGCCAGAAAGCTTTCAACCCCGGTTCAAGCAAGTCAGCGATTCGTCCGTCGATGCTCAACACGCCTGCGTGGTAAGCGGGCACTTGAACGAACAGCACGCCGTCCAAGCCCGTGACCGCACGGTTTTTCGGCGCCGCCGGATTGAGACTGGCTGCCAACGTATCGGGCAATTCCGCGCCCGCGTCGAGGTCGAAACACGCTACCCGGTGGGTTTTCAACCCTTTCCAGATGAAGCGCCTCGCGCCCGGAGGTAAAATCTCGACCGGCTCCTCATTTTCATAGCGCACGCCGATCTCATTGGTCTGAAGCGCGATAGCGATGAAATGCTTTTCCGCTTCCTTCGGTTCGTGTTGCAGCAAATAATCGACAAGCGGCTCGGCAAGCGTGGGCATCACCGTATCCAGTGCGCAAGTGCTGACGGCAGGCGTGCCACCAAAACGCCAAAACCGATAGCGTCCCGGCGCCAGAATGGCGCGGAAGTCCCCGTCCCTTGTCAGGATGCCCTTTTCGTTCTTGCGAACGATAAACTTTTTCAACATTTTCCTCTCCTTTGGTGAAGTGCCGGTTTTGCCAATTCGGTGGACGTTTCATTCGGCACGATGGGGGCGGTTTGGGAGGCGGTGGATTCCGGTTTTCCTGAACGATGCTGCCGCTCAGAAGAGCCCTTCTCCGCCTTGCGTCCAAAACCGTGCCCATCGCGCGGGCAGAATGTCTGGCCGAATCAGCGGCAGGAGTTTCAGATTTAAAAACCCCCGCAACCGGCGGGTATTACAATGACTGCACTTAGGCCTTTACGGGGCCTGGCGTTTGGAACGGGATTCGAACCCGCGACTCATCAATTAAAGATTGATTGCTCTGCCAATTGAGCTATCCAAGCAATTGTGGGCATGAAGCCTTGGAGGGCGGCATACGCGAAGGCGACGTCGAAACGGCTTTTGCGCACCGGCGGGGTTTGGGAGCCCCTGACCTGTTATCCCTGCTCAAGGCGGCTATGGGCCATCGACATTATGCAGCAGAAATGACCCTGAAAACTGCAGCCAACTGCGGTTTTCAGGTTAAGCTCCCTGTTTCTAACAGCAACCCTCCAGCAATGTGCCGTTTTACCAAACATCATCCTGGCCTGATTCTCGGCGGCGATCTCGGCGGCACCAAGACGCTGTTGGCCTTGGCCGACGCTGACGGACACATCGTGCGCCGCCAGCGTTACGCCAGCGCCGACTACGCCGATTTCTCCGATCTGCTCGGTGATTTTCTTGCGGGCGAAAGAGGCATCGCCTCC
>JAITMH010000145.1 GCA_031277445.1 Burkholderiales bacterium | reverse complement strand
CGCGCCTGCGCGTGAGGCCAAGTTTTTCTGATCCCTGATAAACCCCAAAGAAAAAGCCCGCCGAAGCGGGCTTGAATTCCAAATTTTTGAGTCGGAGGACTCAATTTTGGTCAAGAAAGCGGTCAAGAAGCCGCTTGAATATTCGATGCTTGTTTGCCTTTCGGCCCCTGCGTGACTTCAAAGCTGACGCGCTGACCTTCTTTGAGCGTCTTGAAGCCTTGCATGGTAATTGCCGAAAAATGCGCAAAAAGGTCTTCCCCGCCATCATCAGGAGTGATGAAGCCGAAGCCTTTTGCATCGTTGAACCATTTAACGGTCCCGGTTGCCATAAAACTATCCTCTTAAAATTACGAACAGGTGTTTGGTCGGGACTTCCAGCAGGCGGGGTACTACGACGGCGTACGAAACGGTACAACGGCAAAAGCACACAGGAACAGCGGGAACCACATCCAAACAGTTCCGTTTTACGCACAAAAGAACAGGGGGTCAAGAAGGCTATTCATTAGGAATGAAGACGCGGCGAAATCTGTTGCAATTGTAAAACAAACTAACAGTGTAACAGCGGTAAGACGGTCATTTTGCCGGCTCGAAAAGATGCCAAACGCTATTTTTTGGGGTATGTTAGCCTTCCGGGTGAAACGTTCATTTCCTGCTTTATGTCATTGAAACACCAGCATTCTCCTGAAGTTGCGACCGGGTACGAGGCCAAGGAACCGCCTTTATATCAGGTTATTTTGCTTAATGACGACTTCACACCACAGGATTTTGTGGTGGATTTGCTTCGGCAGGTGTTTTCGATGCCTTTGCCGCGAGCGATGACGGTGATGTTGCAAGTACACCACGGCGGTTCCGGTGTGTGCGGCGTTTATACCTGCGAGATCGCCAGGATCAAGGTGGATCGGGTGCAATCGCTGGCGCAGCAGCACGAGCATCCGCTGCGTTGCGTGATGCGGGAAATTGAGTGAGGTTTGACTGGTTTAAATCGGAAAACCGCGGTATCTTTGGGGGATGGGGTTTTTCGCTACAAAAAAGGTGACATCATGATCGCCCAGGAATTGGAAGTTTCGCTACACATGACGCTGGCCGATGCGCGGCAAAAGCGCTATGAGTTTGTGACGGCGGAGCATTTGTTGCTGTCGCTGCTCGACAATCCGTCGGCGTCGGCGGCGCTGCGCGCCTGCCGGATCAATGTCGAGGAAATTCGGGGAGAATTGAGCGCGTTCATTGAGGAGCACACGCCGCGATTTCGGGAAAGCGCGGAGGCCGAAACGCAACCGGCGCCGAGTTTCCAGCGGGTGTTGCAGCGGGCGGTGTTGCAGGTGCAATCGTCCGGCCAAAAAGAGGTGACCGGCGCACATGTTCTGGTAGCGTTGTTCGGAGAAAAGGACACGCATGCGTTGCATTTCCTGAGAAAACGCGGCTTGACCCGCTTCGATCTCATCAACTATGTGGCGCACGGTCTGAAAAGCGAGCCGGAACCGGCGCCCGGAGGCAGCAAAGGGAGCGAAGAAGCGGCGAAAAGCGACACGGCGTTGTCGTCGTACACCACCGATCTGACGCAGCGCGCTATCGACGGCAAACTCGATCCGTTGATTGGTCGTGAACACGAACTGGATCGCGTGGTGCAAATTTTGTGTCGCCGTCACAAAAGCAATCCGTTGTTGGTCGGCGAGGCCGGTGTCGGCAAGACGGCGATTGCCGAAGGGCTGGCGACACGCATCGTTGAAAGGCGGGTGCCGGAACTGCTGGCGCAAAGCCGGGTCTATGCGCTCGATATGGCGTCACTGCTGGCGGGAACCAAGTACCGTGGCGACTTTGAGCAACGGTTGAAAGACGTGCTGCGCGAGTTGAAAGCACAGACGAAAGCGGTGCTGTTGATCGACGAGATTCACACGTTGATCGGCGCCGGTTCAACATCGGGCAGCACGATGGATGCGTCTAATCTGTTGAAGCCGGTGTTGTCGGCGGGTGAGTTGCGTTGTATCGGCGCGACAACTTATAACGAGTTCCGGCAGATTTTCGAAAAGGATCACGCGCTGTCGCGGCGTTTCCAGAAAATCGACGTGCCGGAACCGTCGATTCCTGAAACGGTGGCGATTCTCAAAGGACTCAAATCGCGCTTTGAAGCGCATCACGAAATCCGCTACACCAACGCGGCGCTGGTCGGCGCGGCGGAACTGTCGGCGCGTTATATCAATGACCGTTTTCTTCCTGACAAGGCGATTGATGTGATCGACGAAGCGGGCGCTGCGCAAAAAATGTTGCCGAAAAGCCGCCGGAAAAAGCAGATTGGTCGCGTCGAAATTGAGGAGACCGTCGCCAGGATCGCACGAATACCAGCGCGCACCATTTCGGCGGACGATCGGCAGATTCTGAAACATCTCGACCGCGATTTGAAAAACATCGTGTTTGGTCAGGACGAGGCCATCAACGCGCTGACGGCAGCGATTCGGATGTCGCGTTCGGGATTGGGCAATGCCCGCAAACCCATTGGCAGTTTCCTTTTTTCCGGTCCGACCGGTGTCGGCAAAACCGAAGTGGCGCGGCAACTGGCGTATTGTCTCGGTGTTGAACTGATTCGTTTCGACATGTCCGAATACATGGAGCGGCACGCGGTATCGCGCCTGATCGGTGCGCCGCCCGGCTACGTCGGCTTCGACCAGGGCGGGCAATTGACCGAAGCGGTTGTCAAAGCGCCGCACAGCGTGCTGTTGCTCGACGAAATCGAAAAAGCGCATCAGGACATCTTTAACGTGTTGTTGCAGGTGATGGACAACGGCACACTGACCGACAACAACGGGCGCAAAGCCGATTTCAGGAACATCATCATCGTGATGACGACGAATGCCGGCGCGGCAGAACTGGCGCGGCTGTCCATCGGTTTTTCAGAAGCGGCGCAAGCCGGCGATGAGATGGGCGAAATCAAACGGCTGTTCACGCCGGAGTTTCGCAACCGGCTTGACGCCATCGTTTCGTTCAAACAACTCGACCGCGAAATCATTCTGAAAGTGGTTGACAAAATGCTGGTCGAACTTGAAACGCAGTTGTTTGAAAAGAAAGTGGAAGCAACGTTCGGTCCGGCGTTGAGACATTACCTCGCGGATAAAGGTTTCGATCCGCAAATGGGTGCGCGACCGATGATGCGATTGATTCAGGACACCGTGCGTAAAGCATTGGCCGAAGAATTGCTGTTCGGAAAGCTGGCGCACGGCGGGAAAGTGCTGGTCGATTACGACGAGAAAACAGGCGTCAAGCTGATGGTCGAAGAACAGGCCGAGTTGGAGGAAGTGTTGCCGTAGGTTGCGGGTGAGCGAAGCGAACCCCAACGTTTTGCGTTAATCCAATTCCAGCAACGCCATCAATTTAACAAGCGCGTCCTCAATAACGATAGAAGGCGCCCGTTCGATTCTCCGCGCTTTTCTGGCGTTCAAGTCGAGCATCCTGATTTTGTTGATCAACGCGACCCCTTGCGTTTTGCAGCCCGCACCGCTCAAGGCGACCGCAAATCCGGCGTAGCGTGCAAAATCGCCACCCTGTGTAATGGGTGCAATGAGCGTGTCGCCGAGTTTGTTGAATTCTTTTGTGGTGAGTACGAGCGCGGGTCTGATGCCGCGCCGCTCATATCCCATAACGGGGTCTAAAGGCACATTGACGATATCGCCGCGATCAAAAACAGGCATCACGGCACCTCGTTACCCATGGGGCGAGCGTTGTTCCACAAATCCAGATCGGCAGGCGGCGGAGCCGACAAATCGCATTGCGCGATCAAATCTGCCAACGTGACTTTGGATTTTCTGGCCAAGACGATTTTTCCGTCGCCAGCGGTCAAAGTCATGGCTTGCCCCGCTGAAAGTCTGAACTCTTTCAGAACAGCCGGAGGCAAAACGGCAACGGTACTGTTTCCATAGCGGCGAAGGAAGATTTCCATGTCTTGATGTAAAGCATTGTTGAACATAATGGGATTGTAGCCCTGAAAACGTGGGCTGTAAACAGAGGTCAGATTTCAGATTTCAGATGTCTCTGACCTCTGACGCGCACACACTCAAAAAGCACAACAGCCGCAGCGCTGGCGACGTTGAGCGATTCCATGTGACCCGGCATCGGGATGGTGACGGCGGCATCGACACATTGCGTCAGGGCATCGGAGAGGCCGGTGCCTTCGTTGCCGAACGCCAGCGCCAGAGGCCGGTGTTGAAGTTGCGGCGTTGTAAATACATTTTTACCGTGCGCGGCGAGGGTGCCGATGATAAGGCCGCCGTTGGCGCGAAAGGTGCGCGCCCATTCGCAAGCGTTTGCGTCTTCGGCAATCTCCAGCAAAAAATGCGCGCCTTGCGCGGCGCGCAACACTTTCGGCGACCAGGCGCTGGCGCAATGTTTTGACAAAACGGCATGGGTGGCACCGGCGGCTGCCGCTGTGCGCAGCATGGTACCGACGTTGCCGGGGTCTTGAATGTCTTCGAGAAGAATGCAGAAGGCGTCCGATGCGGCAACAGTCTGTGCGGCATCGGAGGGCTGGTCGATCACCGCCAGCATGCCGACCGCAGGCGGCAACGAGGCGATGCTTTTGAACAGCGCGTCGGAAACGC
>JAITMH010000116.1 GCA_031277445.1 Burkholderiales bacterium | reverse complement strand
CGGCACATTCGCGCCCAGCGCCAATCCCTGCGCCACGCCACAGGCAATACGCACGCCGGTGAACGATCCCGGCCCGGCGCCGAAAGCGATGGCGTCGAGCCGTTTCAGCGGTATTCCCGCAGCCGCCAGCGTTTCCTGAACCAGCGGCAGAATCCGTCCGGAATGTCCGGGGCCGACTTCAACGTCGCGTGTCACCCAGCCCGCCGCATCGCCGACGGCGACCGACAACCAATGTGTAGAAGTTTCCAAAGCGAGGACAGGCATGGCGCTATTTTAGCAAGCATTGGCTCCTGATCCCTGATACTCTAACGCCTGATTTCCGACTTCCGGCCTCCGACCCATGTCGTCTTCGTTTACCGCCACCATTGAATCGCTCGACCAGGAAGGTCGCGGCATCGCCCGTCTCGACGGCAAAACCGTCTTCGTTGAAGGCGCGTTGCCCGGTGAGACGGTTGTCGCACAAATTCTGAAACGCAAACCGTCCTGGGAACTGGCGCGAACCGAACGTGTGCTTTCCGGCAATCCTGACCGCGTGACGCCGCACTGCCCGCACTTCGGTGTTTGCGGCGGTTGCTCCTTGCAGCATGCGACGCCCGCGTTGCAAGTTGCCGCCAAACAGCGCGTGCTGGAAGACGTGTTGCAGCGCATCGGCAATGTGCGCGCCGGTCAACTGTTGCCACCGATTCATGGGCCGTCCTGGGGGTACCGTTACCGCGCCCGTTTGTCGGTGCGGCATGTGATCAAAAAAGGCGGTGTACTCGTCGGTTTCCATGAGCGCAAATCGAGCTACGTTGCCGACATGCGCGAATGCCCCGTGTTGCCGCCGATGATCTCGGCGCTGTTGCTGCCTTTGCGTGAACTGATCGCGTCTTTGTCAATCCGCGACCGGCTGCCGCAGATTGAGGTTGCTGTGGGCGAACCGCTGCATGCTTCTGCCAATTCGTTGACCTGCATTCTGGTGCTGCGCATTCTTGAGCCATTAAACGACAACGACGAAACGTTGTTGCGCACGTTCGCCGACCGTCACGACATCGCTTTCTGGTTACAAACCGGCGGGCCTGACACCGCTCGTCCGTTTCATCCGCAAGATTCGGCATTGATGTATTCATTGCCTGAATTTGCCGTTTCGTTGCCCTTCGCGCCGACCGAATTTACACAGGTCAATCACGACATCAACCGCGTATTGGTGCGCCGCGCATTGGCGCTGCTTGATCCGCAACCTGATGAGCGTATTGCCGATTTTTTCTGCGGCTTGGGAAATTTCACGTTGCCCATCGCACGTTGCGGCGCTCACGTCACCGGAATCGAAGGCAGTCCGGCCTTGGTGCGTCGCGCCGAACAGGGCGCACAGCGAAATGGGTTGATGGCGCGTTGCACGTTTCTTTGCGCCAACTTGTTTGAAACAACGCTGCCGACATTGGCATCGTTGTTGCCGTTCGACAAGATTCTGATCGACCCGCCGCGTGAAGGCGCTGTCGAACTGGTGAAGGCTTTGCCGCATGCGAGCGCTGCGAGCGATGCGAGTGACAAAGGCGTTGCCGTTCGCCGCATCGTTTATGTTTCGTGCAACCCCGCGACGCTGGCGCGTGACGCAGCCGTGCTCGTTCACGAACGTGGCTACGCCCTGCACGCCGCCGGTGTCGTCAACATGTTTCCGCACACCGCACACGTCGAATCCATCGCGGTGTTTGAGCCTGCTGAGATGGCGGCTACTCTCTCCCCAGCCCCCTTTCCAAAGGGGGTGTCGGCGAAGCCGACGGGGGTTTGTAGCCCGCAAACGGGAGAGGAGGAAATCATTTATAGGAATAACGATAAATGAACCTCGCCCGCCAAAGCGTACTTTATCTGATCTTCGGCTTGGTGCAACTCGTCGTCGATTGGTTGTGCTTTGTCGCGCTGACCTGGTTCGGGATGACCACGGTTCCCGCCAATTTGATTGGCCGGGTGAGCGGTGCGTTGCTCGGCTTCTGGCTCAACGGCAAACACACTTTCAGCATCGCTACCCAAGGCAGATTGCGCCCCGCGCATCTGGCGCGTTTCATCGTCATGTGGTGCCTCACCGCCGCCGCCAGCACCGCCGCCGTCACCCTGGCCGAAGGCGCGGAAGGCCTTTATTTCGCCTGGCTCGTCAAGCCGTTTTTCGACGCGACGCTTGCCGTGATCGGCTTCTTATTATCGAAATTCTGGGTGTACCGGTAAAAACCATCTTCCGAACAATCCCAATTGGAAAAATTTTCCATTACCGCCACCACAAACGCCTTCTTGCCTCGTCTCGGCGCGTAAACAGGGAGGGGGACGCTCGTTGTTCCGGCGGCAACGACCACAGGGTCATTTCGTGAGCCTGGTAAACAGGAGTCGCTGACAATTGCATCAATGCCTCTGTCAGCGCGGGATTAGCGTCTTTCTCCGGTAGCAATACATGCGTCAACCCTTGTGTCTTCAATATTTGTGCCCATGTGGAGCCGCTCGGATCTTCTGACGCTGTCTTTATCATCGGAGCCAACACAAAATCATAAAAACCCCAAGTCATTGCATGCCCGGCAAACAACCCGCCGTACGGTCTGGTCTGGTCGACAAGCAATACGCTGTACTCCTTGCTACCATTCATGCGCAAATAGTCCGCAAAAAATTGCTCTGGAAGAAATTCTTGACGAATCGAGCCACCAGTTTTTTTGAACACGAATACCGACCACAACATATCACCACGGTAACCGTACCAACAATTAGGATAAAAAGCCAAATTCAGCGCTGCCAGCACCATCAATCCCGCTATCACCGCTTTTCTTTTTCCCTGTGACAAGAACGTCGTATAGCCCACTATGGCCAGCGGAATTAATAGTGTTAACACTGGAAACACATAGCGCACATACTGGATGTTAAGAAACATGGCGAAAAACGCCACCAGCAAAAAGACCAGAAGCGCCCGCGCCGTTGTGGACGCCGCCATTGCCATGCCCCCTCCCGCGACCAGCATCAAAACGCTAAAACCGATTGCCCCCGGATAGCCCTCGACAAAACGGTCTGTTTTGAACACCAAGTCCCATGGAAGAGTTAAATGGATGCCGTCAAACCAGCGCATATCCGTCAAGCGGATGTGGGGCAGATAAGGCGATTGAAAAATATCGTTAAACAGCGGCAATACCGGGTTGCCCGCAAGTCCCCAGGCATAGGCATAGCTCGACCCCGCCCAAGTGACACAAAGAAGAAAACCCATTCCAAGCGTTTTAAGATCGTGCCGCAGATTTCGCCCCCATAACGCCCATACGGCCAAAGGCACAGCCCAGACGATAGACGAGGCCTTGAACGCCAGCAACCCTGCGGTCACCAGCATCAGCGGCATCAGACCGGACGGCGTAGCGCTCGAGTGCCGCCCTTTCTCACGCAAAACCAATACGACTGCCGCCGCCAAACATACTGCCAGCGGCAGTTCCACCTGCATGCCGCCAAGTAGCGCAAATAATCCCGGCTGACTGGCGACCAGCATGACCGCGAGCCAACGTTCTCGATGCGCCAGCCGTAGCGTCCGCGCCAATGCCCACACAAAGTACAGCAGC
>JAITMH010000030.1 GCA_031277445.1 Burkholderiales bacterium | reverse complement strand
CAATCTCGGCCATTCCCATCGGCATGCCGGGATGACCACTTTTGGCCGCCTCGATAGCGTCAATGGCGAGAAAACGAAGCGCGTTGGCCAGATCGGAAACAGGAACGGAGTTTGATGTTGGCATGTTTAAGGACTGGGAAGGAACAAAAATAAGGCGCAAAAATAAACGGGATTCAACGGTATTTTGAATCTCACAAGACGTAAAGCTTAACCCAGAAGAGGGCTTCGCGCCATGGCATTTTCCTGCATTCCATCCACATCAAGCGTCATGGTTTTTTTTCAGAAAATTTGCACAAAAAAAGGTGCAAAATTCCGGGTTTTGTAGGATAATTGCTGACCCCTTCGGCTTGGCCGGAGGTTTGTGGGTGCCCTTCTACCCGTTCGCATGGACGCCGCTTTTTTCAGGTGTTCTGTTCACGGGGGTGGGGCTTTTCCTTTACAGGAGGGGAGAAATATGGATGGTATCCATCTGTTAGGAGAGTGGTATGGCTGCCCTGCCCACACGCCGGAGTTTACCCGTGCCGAGGCGTTGCGCGAAGTTTGTCTGAAAGCTGTCGAAGCTTCCGGGCTGACCACTGTTGCAGAGAGCTTTTTTCAATTCGAGCCGCACGGCGTCACCGGCGCTGTGATTCTGGCCGAATCGCATCTGGCGATTCACACCTGGCCGGAATCCGGTTTTGTGACGCTTGACGTGTATGTTTGTAATTACACTTCCGACAACACCGCCAAGGCACAAAAGCTTTATGACTTGATCGAAGCCGTTATGAAACCGGCTCGCGCCCATTCTCAAAAAATTGTGAGGGGCGGCAAGGATGGCTGAACCGGCTTCTCCGAACACCGGAGACGCCCTGACCGAATCGCTGACGCCCGATTGGGGCTTCTTCATCCGCTCGTCCAAGCGGCATGAAGCGTTCCATTCGGGCTTGCAAGAAGTCGAAGTACACCATTCCGAATCGTTCGGCACCTTGTTCCGGCTTGACGGTCATTTCATGACCTCGGAAAAAGACGAGTTTTTCTATCACGAAAACCTCGTCCACATGGCGGCCATCACGCACGATCAACCGCGTCGCGCACTCATCGTTGGTGGCGGCGATGGCGGCTCGGCTGAGGAACTGTTCAAACATCCAAGCATCGAACACATCACCCTGGTCGAGATCGACCAGACCGTCGTCGATATTTCCCGCCGCTATCTGGCGCACGTCCATCGCGGCAGCCTTGACGATCCACGGCTCACACTGAAAATCGAAGATGGTTTCGCCTACGTCAAAGCCAGCACCGAGCCGTTCGACCTGATCGTGCTCGACCTGACCGATCCGGGCGGCCCGTCAACGCTGCTTTACACACCGGAGTTTTACCGCGCCTGCGCCGCCCGTCTGGGCGACAACGGCATCATGACCTTGCACATCGCCAGCCCACTCGCCAACCCGGCACGAATCCGCGAAACCTTGCTGCGACTGCGCGAAGCCTTCAACCATGTCGTTCCGTACCTGACATCGGTGCCGCTGTACGGCGGGCTGTGGATGATGGCGCTCTGCTCACAACAAGCCGACCCGCGCCGACTGACCGCTGAGGCCGTCGAAACGCGGCTGCAAGAGCGCGGCATCCATGACCTTCAGTATTACAACGGCGACATGCACAGCGCGGCGTTGGCATTGCCGAATTTCGTGCGGGCGATGGTGGCGTAGTCAGAGATCAGAGGTCAGGAAACAGGTATCAGATTTCGTAGGGGCGGGTTTCAAACCCGCCCAGAAAAATTTACCGCAAAGAACACAAAGAGCACAAAGAAATTCTCACGCGGAACCTTGGGTGATGGGTTGAATCGAACTCACTCATACATCGGCTTTTTTTCCGACAGCCGCAACCAGCCTTTGACGATTCGGTAAATATACCATATAAAAACAATAAACAAAAAAGCGAAAGCCGGCCAGTACAAAAAGACAAACCCCATAAAAAACAGCACGATGAGAGGAAGGGCAAGGAGAACGCTCAGAAGCGACCACAGCAATGTAAACCAGAAAGTGTTGATCTGCCAGCGAAAATGGCTCTCATAGAGCGTGCCCTTCATGTCGTCTTTTTTGACGTAATTCATCACGATTGCCGCAATCGCCGTCAAAGGAACCACCAGCGCCACCGCATACAGCGCATAGACAATGGTCGTGATATTGCGGGCAGCAACCTCCTGTGATTCGGGAAGCAAAACGTAGGCCATAACTCCCTCCGCTCAAAAACAACAATCACTCTAACACAAGCGGCACAACGCGGTACAATGACCGGAAAAAGCCGCACACAGATACATCTCATGGACCTTTCCAGCATCGCCGCTTTAGCCACAGCCTTCTTCTGGGCATGCAGCGGCATGTTGGCGGTTTACCCCGTCCAGCAACTGGGCTCGTTCACCTTTAACCGCATCCGGCTGCAAGCCATTTTCGTCCTTCTGTGCGTGCTGGTGCTGATCACCGGCGGCTGGCGTACCCTCGGCAGCGAATACATCGTCGCGTTGGCACTGTCCGGCTTCATCGGTATCTTGCTCGGCGATTCTTTGCTCTATGCCTCGCTGCAACGAATCGGCCCGCGCCGCAATTCCATTCTGTTTTCGACCCACGCGCCGATCACGGCGATACTGAGTTTTCTGATACTCGATGAACGCCTGAGTCCGATCGCTGTGGGCGGCGTCACGTTCGTTATCATCGGCGTGATGCTGGCCATTGCCTTCGGTCGCAGCGCCGGACAAAAACACCAATGGGAAAGCGTCCGTGGCCCCTTGGCCATCGGCGTCGCCATTGCGCTGCTCGCTGCCTTGTGTCAGGCAGTCAGCTCGTTGATTGCCAAGCCGGTGATGGCATCCGGCGTTGACCCGATTGCCGCTTCCGTCGTGCGGGTCAGCGCAGCAGTGCTGTTTTTCACCCTGCTCGGTTTTCTTCCGCAGTTGCGCCCGCCCACCCGCATCACGCCGCGCCTGTTCCTGCAAAGCAGCGCCAGCGGCCTTTGCGGTATGGTGCTCGGCATGACCACCCTGCTCTACGCGCTCGCCCACGGCCAAACCGGACTGGTGGCAACACTGTCGTCAACCTCGCCGATCATGATTCTGCCGTTGTTATGGTTGCGCACCAAAGAGCGTCCGGCACTCGGCGCCTGGATCGGCGCAGCCATCGCTGTCGTCGGAATTGCGTTGATTTTCAATCGTTAGCGGAGAGACGAAGAAAAAACTTTAACCACGAAAAACACGAAAGGCACGAATCAGAGGTCAGAGGTCAGGGATCAGATTCCGTAGAGGCGGGTTTCAAACCCGCCCTTTTTTATTAACCGCAAAGAACGCAAAGAGCGCAAAGAAAAAATCGGCGTCATTGCGAGGAGCGAAAGCGACGAAGCAATCCATAAAAACCGCCTCACGCGAAGGCGCGAAGCCGCGAAGAACATGAAGCTCCCTCCCCTTCAAGGGGAGGGCTGGGGTGGGGATGGGGTTCTCTGGATTGCTTCGCTTCGCTCGCAATGACGCCGTTTTGGTTTCACGCGGAGACGCGGAGAGCGCGGAGAAGAAAAGCCCCCTTTCAAAAGGGGGCGCCCGCCGAAGAGCCTGCCCCCGAAGTGATTTTGATCGGGGGCGGCGGGGGTTTGTTGCGGGCGAGACGCCCGCGCTCCCAGAGCCGTCATCCTGCGCGAAGGCGCGGGACGCAGAATCCACCCGCCCTGCAAAAAAAATCTGAATGCCACGGCTCAACACGAAAGCAAACAAGGGGTACAATTTACAGATACTTCTTTTTACAACGCAATGTCATCAATCCCGCAATGGGGGGAAAAGCATCATGAAGGCGAAGAATTGTTTATCACGGTTTTTCACGGCGGCAACTTTAAGCATTGCGCCTTATACGGAAACCCTGAATTTTTTACGGCAGGCGAAAAAGGGTTTCATTCCTTCACTCATCGCCGCGATCATGGCGTTCGGCCTGCTTGCCGGCCTGCCGATGACCGCAAGCGCGGTGACGTTGACCAACTGGACTTTCGGGAAGCCCCTTAATGCGCCGCCGCGAGAAGTCGGAAGCCTGCGTTTTCAAATCAACGATTTGGGGTCGGCTACCAACTTGCGCAAATATGCAAGCGCAACATCAACCGACGAAAATGCTTTGCTGTCAGGCATCTATTGCACGAACCCTACTATGAAGCTCTGGGTGGGAACGGACCGGTTTGCCACCGCTACCGGCACTTGGGGTGGGGGCAACACAGTGCTTGGTGACGCGAATACCGTTGTTGATTTTTACGCAGACGATGTGTTGCTGGCGACAAAAACCGGCGCAACTTTACAGCCGCCGCTTGATCCCGTCTGGCAAAACGCACACGAACAAAAGATTGTCGTGACCTGGAACAAAACGCTTACCGGCGCCAACGCAGGCAAGACGGCGGCGATCCAGTGGATCGTCAGCTACACCGAAGGCGCCGAGTTTTTTCACCATGAATGGAATGTCAGCGCAACGGATACCGCCACCGGTCAGCCTGCCAGTATCGAAGGCGGAATTGACCTCTATTACGGCGGCCACCACCAGCTGGGCGGCGGCAATCAGGGCGGCTGGAGCACCTACAACCCCGTCACCAAGTCGATTTACACCTGGGGGAATGTAGGCAACAACAACGGCATCTTCTTGTTCCGAAGCAACGGGGCGGTAGAGCCGCACTCCTGGTACAGTGGCGCTGCGAACAATAATCCTAACAATTACAGCGGTGTTATCACCTCTGCTCCGCGTGAAAGGACGGACTATGGTGTTCCGGCTTTGGGCGGCGCCTATTTCCCCGCGCCGGGAACCTCGCAGCCCAACGGCCACACCAGCTTTTATATGCACTGGAAAGCGTTTGGCGCGCTTCCCGCCGGGGAAACCTGGAAGGTAGAAGCCAGCGAGGGCATTATCGGCGAGGACGAGTTAAGCATCGTCGCGCCTCCGGGAAGAACCGTGCCATCAGGGGTCGTCCTTTCCTATGAATTTCAGGCTCTGAACTTCCACAATGGCTCCGCAACGGTGGCCTTGGCGCCCACGCTCGACGCGGCGGCAGCATTGGCCGGATGGACAGCGGTGATCAACGGCCCGACGCAAATCACGTTGCCTGCCTACGGTTCCATGCAGATGGTGATGGTGGATGTGACCATCCCTGCGGGACAGCCTGACGGCATGGAGGCAACGTTAACGCTTACCGGAGATTCCCGGGCAACCGATTCCGGCGCTTCTCTTTCCAGCGCCTCCGACCATAACATCACGACCATTGACAACTCCATTCCGTCCATCACTGAGGTGATGGAAACAAACCTGACTACCCTTACAATGGCTGTTCGGGTGGACTACGCCAATCTTGCCGGCGCGAACAATGCCACCATTGAAATTTACTCCCAGGACGGCACCGGCACCGGCGTCAACAACCTCGATCCCTGGACAGCAGGCGCTGGCAACATTGCTTCCGGCGGGTTGGTGACGGACATCGACATCTCGATGTTGACGCCGGGAACGACCTACCGTATCAAAGCGATGGTTGATGGTATCGAATACCCGCATTTCCAGCGGTTTTTCGTCGCCCCCGTCGCTCCGACCATCAACTGCCCCGCGAGCTTGACGCTGCCGTTCGGTTATGCGGCCACATCCACAGCCGTTTGCACCATCGGCGGCGTACCGGAAGCGACCGTCTCAAAAACCTCCGGCAACGCTGCGATCACATGGAATGATGTAACAAAAACACTGGACATCGCGGCCGGCCTTACGTCCGGTAGCTATCCGGTCGTGCTGACCGCAAGCAACGGCATTTCGCCTGATGGGACGTCCACTTTCACGCTGACGGTGGGCCCATCGACCGATGCAAACCTGATCTCTGTTGCAGGAAAAACAATCACGGTCATTGACGGCAATGGATCGGCAGGTACTCCCTTTATGACACTCGCCATCGACGTGGCAAATAGCGTCACCTCGATTGCAGAAAGCGATCTCGTTGCGGCACTTTTCGCAGAAGCACATCTTTATGATGCGGGATTCGTCGGCCGTTCGCTTCTTCCCCAAACATTGAGCGTGGGCGACAATGAGATTCATATTATCGTGACCGCCGAGGACGGGACCGCTTTGCGCTACATCGTGACGGTGACACGGTTCGCCCCAATGTCTGGTTCCACGACCTCGATTCCCTTGCTGAATCCGGTAGCGCTGCTGTTGCTGGCGTTGGTGCTGGGTGCGGCAGGAATCCGGCGTCGGGTGGGTAAAGCGTAGCGTGTCATCCTGCGCGAAGTCGCAGGACGCAGAATCCACAAAAACCGCCTCACGCGAAGGCGCGAAGCCGCGAAGAACATGAAGCTCCCTCCCCTTCAAGGGGAGGGCTGGGGTGGGGATGGGGTTCTCTGGATTGCTT
>JAITMH010000001.1 GCA_031277445.1 Burkholderiales bacterium | reverse complement strand
TACGGGTTCTCGACTGTAGTAGTACCATATCCCAAGATTCAGGCAGCCCTCTATAACGCGTGCAGCGCAGGCTTTTTCAAAATACGGCGCCACCTCGGATAAATTAAACCCGTTTCTATTATTTGCATGCACCTCTCCAAGTCGATTGCATGCAACCCCATTGTTCGCGTTGCACGCTTTTTCAAGCGCTTGCTTAAAACGAACACAGGCGCTTTCTTTAAAATCGACATCGAGGCACCACTCAAGCTCTTTTATGGTCGGCAAGCCCTCTTCAGCCCACACCAAGCCAAATGAAAACAGCAACACCAAGAGCAAGCCTGTTTTTTTCATGGGGGTTTCCTTACGATCACAAAGACATTAAAAACTATTCAGAAGGAGGTTCGTTCAGGTTGTGAGCCCAGGAAATTTCTCGCACCAGTGGTGAGGGAATTCCTTTGTCCTGGCAGGTCTCATAGAATTGCCGCATTTTCCAGATGCTTGAAGCGGGGATTTCACTTCGTTCCATCGCCAGCCCACGACGCTTCGCTTGCCGCTCTCAACGCCGCTAACAATTCGCTCTCATCATCAAGACAACGCAGGTCAAGCCACAGGCGGTTGTCGGCGATACGCCCAAGAATCGGCTTCGGTTGTGCGTGCCAGTGTGACGCCAGCGCTTCCATGGTGCGGCCACGTCCATCGCGGGCGGTGAAGGTCAGCGCCTGACTCGGCAAGGTGTTCATCGGAAGCGCACCGCTGCCGATTTGTGACAGGCACGCCACGCTGTCGATATGAAACGAATCTCCATACACTTTCCGGCATTCCGGCAACAGGCGTTCGGCGGTTTGTGCAATATCCGAATGCGGGCGTGTCAGGTAGCGCAACGTCGGAAGCCGCAACGGTAGTTGGTCATGCGGTTGGCTATACCGTAAATACAAACGCAACGTTGCCTCCAGCGCGGCCAGTGTCATTTTGTCGCAACGCAATGCGCGTTTGAGCGGATGTTTTTGCACACGCGCTATGGCATTGGCGCGACCGACGATGATTCCCGCTTGCGGCCCGCCTAAAAGTTTGTCGCCGGAAAAGCTTACCAGATCGACGCCATCGGCCAGTATTTGCTGCGGCATGGTCTCAAAAGGAAGGCCGCAGGCGCTCATGTCGATCAATGCGCCGCTGCCCAGATCGCTGACGACGGGCACGCCGGTTTCGCGTCCCAGCGTCGCCAGTTCGGCTTCCGAGACTGCCGATGTGAAACCTTCGATCCGGTAGTTGCTGGTGTGTACTTTGACCAGCAATGCGGTGCGTTCGGTGATGGCGTTGCGGTAGTCGGCGAGGTGTGTGCGGTTGGTGGTGCCGACTTCGACGAGTGTGCAACCGGCTTGCCGCATCACGTCGGGGATTCGGAACGCGCCGCCGATTTCGATCAATTCGCCACGCGAGGCTATGGCTTCTTTGCCGTCGGCAAGCGCAGCAAACATCAGCAGGACGGCGGCGGCGTTGTTGTTGACGATGCAGCAGGCTTCGGCGCCGGTGATCTCGCGCAGCAGGTCGGCGATGGTGTCGTCGCGGTGGCCGCGCTGCGCTTCGTTGAGGTCGTATTCGAGGGTGACGGGTTCGCGCATCACGCGGGCGACGGCTTCGATGGCGTCGTCCGCCAGTTGGGCGCGACCCAGGTTGGTGTGCAGCACGACGCCGGTCAGGTTGAACACCGTTTTGAGTTTGGACGCGCTTCGTTCCGCCAGCGTTTGCTGCAACGCCGCAGGCCAATCGTTTGTCCACCCCGGCAAAGCGTTGTGCGCGGCGATGTGAGCGCGGGCGTCGGAAAGCAACGCCCTTGCAGCATCGGCGGTCAAGCGCTGGCCGTACTGCGACACCAGCGGCGTTACCGCCGCATCCTGGAGCAAACGATCAACTGACGGAAGCTGCGGGTACAGGGCGTCTGCCACGGCTAGAGCGATTTCGATTCAGGTGCGCATACTTTTTTCCCTCCCCCCTCGTGGGGGAGGGTGCCCCGAAGGGGCGGGAGAGGGGGAAAAGCAGTCGTTTTACCCCTCTCCCCCAGCCCCTCTCCCACAAGGGGAGAGGGGAGGAACAAGGTGCGTCGCATCTTCACTGGAATGTATCCACTTAAACAAAAACTGCTCTACGACGACGGAAACAAAAACGGATTGATGCTGCTGCGGCTGAATCCTTCGTCTTCGAGACGTGCGTCGAGCGCCAGACTGGCGAGGTCGTCGGCAACGGCATCGACATCTTTATCGTCCTTCTGGTAAAGGATTTTCAAATAGCTGTGGCACTCGCCGCAACTTTCGGCTTTGATCGCCGGAAATTGTTTTTCGAGCGACCAGTAATCAATATCGCGGCTGCCTTCACAGTTGCTGCACAGGGCGCGGACGACGTGCCATTCGCTTTCGCAGAGTCGGCAATGCAGGTAGCGCAGCCCGTCCGGATGAACGATGCTGGCGACCGGCGCATTGCCGCACAACGGACACAAATGACGTTCCGCCCCGCTTTTTTCATCGACAACGATTTTGCTGCGGGCAACGCGCTGCATCGCTGTGAGCGACAGCGCCGCCCAGAAGAACGGTGCGCCGTCGCTGCCGGTAAGCGAGGTATCGTTGTCGAGCAATGCGCGAGCGGCAGAGGTTCGTTGTACGGTGTCGAGCTTTTTCAGGCGTCCGAGTACGGTTTGCACCGGCGTCGGCACATGCGGCGACAGCGCTGCCAGCAGGGTTGTCAAACTTTCCTGCCAGAAAGAATCTTGCAGCAACCGCGCCATCGACAACGGCGGCGTGACCCAATCGACGTGCAATGTTGTGGTCGGCATCGGCGCGTCGCTGTCCTGACGGCTCAGTGCTTGCTGAACCATGACGACTTGCGCCGCAAACGACAGGTAATCGCGCAACGGCGGCTCGTATTCGGCCAGCGCACACAACCGCCGGGCGCGCGTTTCATACAGCGTGACCGGGTTGGGAAGAAAAAGCGGCGCGATAGAACCTATCGCGCCGGCAGGTGTTGAAGAAGAAACGTTAGACATCAATGATTTTTGTTTCCTTTGGTTGCCGGTTCGCGCAGCCAACGCGGGTGATGCTTCTTCGCCCAGGAGCGGGTGACCGTCCCCTGAGTCATGCCGCGCAATGTTCCTTTATACCAGAAACCCATGTAAACGTGCACGAAAATCAGGAACATCATCAGGATGCCGCACATCGAATGCAGGAGCAGCGCCAGCCGCAGCAGCGGAAGCGGAAAGAGGTGAGCAAAATACGGCCTCCAGGCGATCAATCCGGTCACCAGAAGAACGGTCATCAAACCCATGATTTTCCAGAACAGCATTTTCTGGCCGGGGTTGTAGTGACCGACTTCGACGACATGGTGCTCGTTGCCTTTCAGGACGTCGGGGATGTGGTGAAACCACTTGCCATCATCCTTTTCCGGCAGGGTGTGCCGGGCGTTTCCGATGAAGATCACGACAAGTCCCGCCACCATCACCAGCCCGAACACCGGATGCAGGAACTGAGCCAACTGGGGCGTACCCAGAAAGCCCAGCAATCCATGCAGCGACGGGAAGAAAAAGCCCAGCCCCGAAACGGTGACAAAGAAAAAGCCCAGCACCGTCACCCAGTGCGCGACGCGCACGGGATAGGAATGGCGCACAACAACGTCTTTTTGATTAGTCATGGTTTTTCTCCTCCTCATCGCCCTCGGCCACGGGACCGATTTTGATGTAATGCAATGCCGCCGCAGCGAACATCGCGATAAAGCCGACAGCAGCCAGCGGTTTGAACGCGCCCTTCCAGAAACGCACCATCGGGCTGATGGTCGGGTTTTTGGGCAGGCCGCTGTACAACTCCGGTCGGTCAGCGTGGTGCAACACGTACATCACATGCGTACCGCCAACGCCTTGCGGATCGTACAGTCCGGCATTCGCAAAACCACGCGACTTCAGCTCGTTGATACGTTCTTCAGCCCGGACTTTCATGCCATCCTTGCTGCCGAACATGATCGCGCTGGTCGGGCAGGTCTTCGCACAGGCGGGTTCCTGACCAACGGCAATGCGATCAACGCACAGGTTGCATTTGTAAACGCGCTTGTCAGCCGGATTCTGTCTCGGAACATCAAACGGGCAACCGGCGATGCAGTAACCGCAGCCGGTGCAAAGTTCCTGAACGATATCGACGATGCCGTTCGAATGTTGCACGATGGCGCCCGGAACCGGACACGCGATTTGGCAGCCGGGCTGTTCGCAGTGCATACAGCCGTCCTTGCGGATCAGCCATTGCAACCTGCCTTTTTCCTCGACTTCGTTGTAACGCATCACCGTCCACGCCTTCGGGCCGAGATCGGCCGGATTGTCGTAAACGCCGACGCAGTTCCCAACGTCTGCGCGGTAATCGTTCCACTCCGAGCAAGCGACCTGACACGCCTTGCAGCCGATGCAAATCGTGGTGTCGATCAGCTTCGCAACTTCTTGCTGATAAACATACTTTTGCGGCGCCGGCGTCAGCGGGTTGGTTGCGGAGGTTACATAATGGTGTTTATCTACTTTCATGTTCGCCTCCTCACGCTTTCTTGACGTTGACCAGGAACGCCTTGAACTCCGGCGTTTGGGTGTTCGCGTCGCCGATAGCTGTCGTCAACCGATTGGCCATATGTCCCTTGACCGTTGCGCCCTTGAAGCCCCAGTGAATCGGAATGCCGACCGTTTCAACCTCCTGACCGTTGACCGTCAACTTCTTGATTCGCTTGGTGACCACCGCTTTGACCTTGATGGCGCCGCGTTTCGATTCGATCCGAATCGTATCGCCCATCTTGACGCCGATCTTCGCTGCCAGCGTTTCGCTGATTTCAGCGAACGCTTCCGGCTGCGTGATGGCGTTGAGTTTGGCCGCTTTCGTCAGCGCATGGAAATGCTCGGTCAACCGGTAGGTCGTGGCAACAAACGGAAACTCGTCGGATGTGCCGAGATTCTTCGTATCGTTCTCCATGAGGCGTGTTGCCGGATTGACGACCACGTTCGGATGCAGCGGGTTGGTGCCTATCGGCGATTCCACCGGTTCGTAATGCTCGGGGAACGGCCCATCGGCCATCCTGCCTTGCGCAAACAGTCCGCCCACACCGTCCGGTTGCATAATGAACGGCGTCACAGGACTGCCCGGAGGCGCGGCGGAAAAGTCGGGCACGTCGAAGCCGGTCCAGGCCGAACCGGTCCACCACAGCATCTTGCGTTTCGGATCCCAGGGGTTGCCCTGCGGGTCCATCGACGCACGGTTGTAGAGAACGCGGCGGTTGAGCGGCCATGCCCAGGCCCAACCCGGCGTATTGCCGAGGCCGGACGGATCGGCGTTGTCGCGCCGCGCCATCTGGTTGCCCGCTTCCGTCCAACTGCCCGAATAAATCCAGCAACCGCAGGCGGTGGTGCCGTCGTCGCGCAATTGGCCAAAACCGCTCAGTTGCTGACCCCTGCGCAGGATAACGTTACCGTTGGCATCCGCGAGGTCGGCAAGAGCGCGACCGTTCATCTCCTTGGTGACTTCCACAGGAGACGGCGATTCGGGATGGGTGTAATTCCAGCTCATGTTGAGCAACGGTTCGGTGGCCTTGCCACCTTCCTGCTCGTA
>JAITMH010000086.1 GCA_031277445.1 Burkholderiales bacterium | reverse complement strand
ACTGCAAAGACAATAATCGCTGGAAAAAAAACCAAACCAAACATGTCACGCCCTCACAAAGTTTTATGAACTAATCGGCTTCCCGTGCTTACTCAGCACGGCAACCAACGCGTCACACTTTCAAGTTGACAGCCGTCGCAAGATCGACGCCGCTGTATATAATCTGTACAGGAATAAATGATCCCGCGCCAAGAGCGCGGGGAATTCGCTTCGCTATTAACCGAAAAAAACGCATAGAGCGCAAAGAAAAGTCGGCGTCATTGCGAGAAGCGAAAGCGACGAAGCAATCCAGAAAGCCATCACTCGTGAAGCCGCGAAGAAAAATACTCCTCTCGCCCCGTCATTCCCGCGAAAGCGGGAATCCAGAAAAGATGCTTTTCAAATACGAAATCCGTGCGTTTTTGTCGATGCACAGGTTTGGAGGTCTGATGTTTTGAAAGACTGGGTTCCCGCTTTCGCGGGAATGACGGACGTTTTTCTTCGCGCCTTCGCGTGAACCTTATTGCGGCGGATTGCGCTTCGCTTATCCGCCCTACGTTCTGATCCCTGCCCCCCGATCAACCCACCTCGTCAATCCACGCCATCTGGATCGCCTCAAGAATCCGCTCGTCGCTCGCGTTGGGATCATCTCCAAAATCCGGCAACTCGCAAATCCACCGATGCAAATCGGTGTAACGGATAGCGTGCGGATCAATTTCTTCATGCGCATCGGCCAGCGCTTCGGCGATGTCGTAGGTATCCTGCCAGGTTAGTTTTGTCGCCACCGTCACACCTCATCGTTCTTTAGCATGATTGATAGTATAACGCGGCAACTCGATTTCCAGCGGTTCCGTACCAATCCGCGCCCGACAGGAAAGCCGCGATGTTGCAGTCAAACCCCAGGCACGGTCGAGCATGTCCTCCTCCTTCTCGCCGGCCTCGTTCAACGAGTCAAATCCTTTCCGGACAATCACATGACAGGTTGTACACGCACAGGCTTTTTCGCAGGCGTGTTCAACACTGACGCCGTGCGCCAGCAGTGCGTCCAGCAACCATTCTCCCGGCGGCGCTTCAAACGAGACGCCTTCCTTGCACCACTCCGGGTGCGGCAATACGGTTATCGTTGGCATGGTGCGGCTCTGCTATCCATTTTCTACGGTCTGATTCCTAATCCCTGATACCTGATCAACACGCTTTCCGGTCAGCGCTTTCTGGACGCTGCGATTCATCCGCCGCCCAGCAAATTCCGCTGTCGCGCTGTTCGCTTTCGCCAGCGCCAAACGTAACGCATTGAGTTCCTGCCCCTGTCGGCGTTGCGCCAGTTCTTCCAGCGCCGCGTCGATGGCGGAACGCTCGGCGTCGTTCAACAAATCGCCGTCTTCCGCCAACGCATGTTGCGTCAATTCTATCAGTTGGTCGGCCTCGACCTGAGTTTCCACCAGCGCCCGCGCCTGCATGTCGTCGCGGGCATGCGCCATCGAATCTTCGAGCATCCGCGTGATTTCGTTTTCGTCCAATCCATACGATGGCTTCACCACGACCGAAGCCTCAACACCAGTCGTCTGCTCACGCGCCGATACCGACAACAAACCATCGGCGTCGATCTGAAACACAATGCGGATTCGTGCAGCGCCCGCCACCATCGGCGGAATCCCCCGCAACTCGAAACGCGCCAGCGAGCGACAATCGGCCACTTTTTCGCGCTCACCCTGCACCACATGAATCGCCAGCGCGGTCTGCCCATCCTTGAACGTTGTAAAATCCTGCGCCCGCGTCAACGGAATACCGGCGTTGCGCGGCACGATTTTCTCGACCAGTCCGCCCATTGTTTCCAGGCCAAGCGATAACGGCGTCACGTCGAGAAGCAGCCAATCCTCTCCGCTGTCGAGACTGCGGTTGCCGACCAGCGCATTGGCCTGAATCGCCGCCCCAAGCGCCACCACTTCGTCGGGATTCAGATTGACCAGCGGCGGTTGTTTGAAAAAATCCGCGACCGCATGACGAATTTGCGGCATCCGCGTTGCGCCGCCGACCAACACAACGCCTTTAATGTCTTCAATTGATAATTTTGCGTCGCGCAATGCGCGTTTGAGCGGCATCAGCGTTTTCTGAACCAGATGTTCGGTAATCTCGGTAAATATTTCGGCGGTCAACGTCAATTCAACTCTGAGACCCGTTGATAACGTAGTCACCACCGGCGCCGTTTCATGCTGCGTCAAGGTTTCCTTGGCGTTTCGCGCAATCATCAACAGCAAACGAACGTCCTCCGCTGCCAGCGGCGGCAAATTGGCCGTTTCGAGAATCCAGCAAAAAACACGATGATCGAAATCGTCACCGCCCAGCGCCGAATCGCCATGTGTCGCCAACACCTCGAACACGCCACGCGACAAGCGCAAAATGGAAACATCGAAAGTGCCGCCGCCCAGATCGTAAACAACGTAAACGCCTTCGGCTCCGTGATCGAGTCCATACGCAATCGCCGCCGCTGTCGGCTCATTCAACAAGCGCAAAACGTTAAGCCCCGCCAGTCGCGCCGCTTCCTTGGTTGCCTGCCGTTGCGCGTCGTCGAAATACGCCGGCACTGTGACAACAACGCCCTCAAGCGCTCCTCCTGCCTGCGTTTCAGCGCGCACGCGCAGCGCTTTCAAAATTTCGGCGGAGATTTCGACCGGATTCTTCTCTCCGGCGCACGTTTTCAGACGCACCATCCCGGAAGTTTCCGCCCAGTGATAGGGAAAGTGACGCGCATCGCCGAGGTCGGCCAATCCGCGCCCCATCAAACGTTTTACCGAAGCAATCGTGTTAGTGACATCACGCGCCAGCCAGGGCAACGCGCCGTAGCCAACCGTCACCTCTCCAGCCTCGCCGTACCGAACGACCGACGGCAACAGCACCCGCCCGTTCTCGTCAGGCAACACCGTCGCCACACTCTGCGGCACACTCGCCACCAGCGAGTGCGTCGTCCCCAAATCAATGCCCGCCGCACGTTTGCGTTCGCGTGGCGGTGCGGGGCTGTCCGGTTCAGAAATTTGCAGCAACATTTTTTTTCCGCTGGTGATGTAGTATTTTCATTCGCGTCATTGTATAACTAGAGCCATTTCAGTTTAAGTGCAATGCCTCCTCTCCCACCCCTTCGGGGCACCCTCCCCCACCAGGGGGGAGGGAATGAGTTTCAAACGTCTATTTTTTCGTCGAGATCATCGGCAAAGCGCGTTAAAAATTGTAACGACAGCACATGTTGCCGCGCCTTCGCCAGCGCCTCTGCCGACGGCGTTTCATCCTCAACAAAAAGCACAGCCAATGCGCCCTGCTGCTGCCTTTGCGCTGCCCGCAAAGAAGTCTGCAACGATTCCAGACGGTCTCGGTTCCCCGCCCGCCATGCTTCGTCGGCAGCTTCGCGTGCTTCCAGTTGTTCACTTAGAAATTCGACGGGCAGCACGTCGCCGGAACCGAGCGGCGCTTCGTCGTAACATTGCAGCAGATAATCGCCGCGCCGCATCGGGTCTTTGAGCGTGCGATACGCCTCATTCACATAAGCGGCGTCCTCAATCGCTTTTCGTTTTGCGGTGGCGTCGGCAAGCACGGCAGTATCCGGATGCACACGCGCCAGCAACGCACGCCAGGATTCGTTCAAGACCGTCTCGTCCAGTGCGTACCGACGCGGCAGATCGAACAAGGCAAAATAATCGGTTTTACGATCCATCGGAATCAATCAACTCTCTTCCCTGAAGGCTGAGGATTATCCACAAACATGACGTCATTGCGAGCGCAGCGAAGCAATCCAGCCCTCTCCCGCAAGCGGGAGAGGGGAGTCGTTTTCTTCGCGCCTTCGCGCCTTCGCGTGAGATATTCATTTTTTGATGCTCATACGTTAGTTGGCTATAACGCTCGTTTACACACCAAACGATTCACCGCAACCGCATTGCGATTTAACGTTCGGATTCTCGAACTTGAATCCCTCGTTCAACCCCTCGCGCCGGTAATCAAGTTGGGTGCCGTCAAGATACGGCAAACTTTTCTTGTCAATGACAACCGTCACACCGCCGCTTTCAAAACAAACATCTTCTGCCTGTACTTCGTCGGCGTATTCGAGCTTGTACGCCAGACCGGAGCAGCCGGAAGTGCGAACCCCCAGACGCAAACCGATGCCTTTGCCGCGCTTGGTCAGGCTTGCCTGAATGTGTTTGACGGCGCTCGAAGTCAGCTCAATAGTCATACTGTATTCCTCTTTACGATGTCGTGCGCGAAACACCTGTCGGCGGCGCACACGCTGTTGCCTCGGCGGTTTCCTCGTGACCCTGAGCGCCGCTTTTGGCTTCGCTTTTTGCTTTATAGTCCGCAATCGCCGCCCTGATCGCATCTTCGGCCAGAATCGAACAATGAATTTTCACCGGCGGCAACGCCAGTTCTTCGGCAATCTGGGAGTTCTTGATCGCCATCGCCTCATCGAGCGTTTTGCCTTTGACCCACTCGGTGACCAGCGACGATGAAGCAATCGCCGAACCACAACCGTAGGTTTTGAAACGCGCATCCTCGATCACGCCATCCTTGCCGACCCTGATCTGCAATTTCATCACGTCGCCGCACGCCGGTGCGCCGACCATGCCAGTGCCTACGTCGCGCTCCTTCTTATCGAACGAGCCGACATTGCGCGGATTTTCATAATGTTCCAAAACTTTTTCACTGTAAGCCATCACGGCCTCCTGCCGTTTTACTGTGCCGCACACTTGGCGCAGCTTTGGTTCAAACGCAACCACTTTTTCCCCTCCCCCCTCGCGGGGGAGGGTGCCCCGAAGGGGCGGGAGAGGGGGCTTGCGTTCGTTTCCCCCTCTCCCCCTGCCCCTCTCCCACAAGGGGAGAGGGGAGCAAAGCACGGAGCGCCTTCGAAAAACATCCACTCAAACCAAGACCACTCAATGCGTCGCCCACTGCACCTGATTGAAATCTACTTTATCGCAATACATTTCCCACAACGGCGATAACTCACGGAGTTTATGCACCTTCTGTTTAATCAGCGTCACCGTATAATCAACTTCTTCTTCGGTTGTAAAACGTCCCACCGAAAAACGGATCGAACTGTGCGCCAGCTCATCGCTGCGTCCCAGCGCCCGCAGCACATACGACGGCTCCAGCGACGCCGACGTACACGCCGAACCCGACGAGACGGCAATGTCACGAACCGCCATCATCAAACTTTCGCCTTCGACGAAGTTAAAGCTCATGTTGAGGCTGTTGCACACCCGATGCTCAAGCGACCCGTTGATATAAACTTCCTCAATTTCCCGCAAACCTTTCAACAGCCGGTCGCGCAGCCGCGCCAGACGCGGAACTTCATTGGCCATTTCCAGACGCGCCAGACGGAACGCTTCGCCCATGCCGACAATCTGATGCGTCGGCAAAGTCCCCGAACGCATGCCGCGCTCGTGACCGCCGCCGTGCGTTTGCGCTTCCAGCCGTATGCGCGGCTTGCGTCGCACGAACAACGCGCCGACTCCTTTCGGGCCATAGATTTTGTGCGACGATACCGACATCAAATCAATTTTCAGCGTCGCCAGATCCATCGGCAACTTGCCGACCGCCTGCACCGCATCGACGTGAAAAACAATCCCGCGTTCCCGGCACCATTCGCCCACCGTCGAAATGTCCTGAATCACGCCGATCTCATTGTTCACATACATCATCGAAACCAGAATCGTATCGGGACGCAGCGCCGCTTTGAACACTTCGAGATCGAGCATCCCGTCTCCGTCAACATCGAGATACGTCACCTCAAAACCCTGGCGCTCCAGTTCGCGCATCGTATCGAGTGTCGCCTTGTGTTCAGTGCGCACCGTGATCAAGTGTTTGCCTCTGGACTGATAAAAATGCGCCGCGCCCTTGAGCGCCAGATTGATAGATTCGGTTGCCCCCGAAGTCCAGACGATTTCCTTGGCGTCGCAGTTAAACATCGCGGCGATTTCGCGGCGGGCGTTTTCGACGGCTTCCTCGGCAGTCCAACCGAAGGTGTGCGAACGCGACGCCGGATTGCCGAAATGCTCCGTCAAGAAAGGAATCATTTTCTCGGCGACACGGGGATCAACAGGCGTCGTCGCCGCATAATCGAGATAAATCGGAAGCTTCATGTGTTATTTCGCTGTTAAAAACCGTGCATCAAAATCGCATCTTGCTTGAACGACAAAACGTGCGACAAAAATCAAACAATCCTTTGCAGCCTCAAATCAAAGTCGGCTCACGCACATGGCTCAAATCCTGAACGATCGCCACCCTCTCTGGAGGCGCAGGCATGCTCTTGTTCCGCTGTTGCTCCACCAACTGCTCCAGCGTAACCGAGTGCATAAAATTAAAAATGTGTGTGGTCAGCCCTGACCATAGATCATGCGTCATGCAATGCTCCTGCTCGTGTCGGCAATTGCCGCGCCCACCACAGCGTGTCGCATCAATCGGTTCATCGACCGCAAAAATAATATCAGCCACAGAAACCTGCGACGGCGGTTTGGTCAGATTGTAGCCGCCGCCCGGCCCGCGCACACTTTCCACCAACCCGCATCGGCGCAATTTGCCGAACAACTGTTCAAGATACGACAGCGATATGTCCTGCCGTTCCGAGATGGC
>JAITMH010000046.1 GCA_031277445.1 Burkholderiales bacterium | reverse complement strand
CGACGCAAGCGCTGGAATTTTTGCGTTGGCTGGAAGGCCGTTCGGTGGTGCCGACGATCAATGCGCTGCAAAGTCATCACGAAACGCTGCGTCAGAAAGAGTTGGAACGGGCGCGTCGGCTGCTGGCCAACGGTACGCCGCCGGAAGAAGTGATGGAAGCGCTGACCCGTGGCCTCGTGAACAAATGCCTGCATGCGCCGCTGCAAACGCTTAACCGTGCTGCGGACGACGAACGCACCGATCTGGCAGCGCTTTATCAGCGGATTTATCAGCTTCCTGAGCAGGATTCGTAGGTCTGCCCCTCTCCCCTCGCGGGAGAGCAGCGTAGGCTGGGATGGAACGAAGTGGAATCCCAGCATTTGGTTCACGCGAAGGCGCGAAGGAACGGAAAGCTCCCTCCCCTTCAAGGGGAGGGTGGGGATGGGGTTGCTCTTTTCTTTTTCGTGACTTTCGTGTTTTTCGTGGTTAAAGATTTTTTCTTCGCATTTGGCCTCACGCGAAGGCGCGAAGGCGCGAAGGAACGGAAAGCTCCCTCCCCTTCAAGGGGAGGGTGGGGAAGGGGTTGCTCTTTTCTTTTTCGTGACTCTCGTGTTTTTCGTGGTTAAAGTTTTTTTCTTCCAAGACGCAACATGAAAATTTCGCTGAAACAAAAATTGCAGCATCTGGAAAACCGCCTGACGGAGATCGACGCATCGTTGGCGCAGCCCGATGCGGCGGATGACATGAACCGTTTTCGTGAGTTGTCGAAAGAACGTGCCGATATTGAGCCGGTGGTGGCGTTGTTCCGCGATTATCGGCGCGCCGAAGAGGATTGGCACACGGCGCGTGACGCGATGGACGATCCGGCGATGCGTGAATTCATGGAAGAGGAGTCGCAACAGGCGCAAAGCAGGATGGAGGCGCTGGAAAGCGCGTTGCAAGTGGCGTTGCTTCCGAAAGACGCCAGCGATGAACGCAACGTCTTTCTTGAAATCCGTGCGGGGACGGGCGGCGATGAATCGGCGCTGTTTGCCGGAAGTCTTTTCAGGATGTACACGCGCTACGCCGAACGGCAGCGCTGGAACGTGGAACTGGTGTCGGTATCGGAATCGGAATTGGGCGGTTATAAGGAAGTGATCGCACGTATCGAGGGCAGCGGCGCTTATGCGCGACTGAAATTTGAATCCGGCGGACATCGTGTCCAGCGTGTGCCGGAAACCGAAGCGCAAGGACGCATTCACACGTCGGCGTGTACGGTGGCGGTGATGCCGGAAGCCGATCCCATTGCCGATATCGAAATCAATCCGGCCGATCTGCGCATTGATACGTTTCGCGCTTCCGGTGCCGGTGGTCAACACGTTAATAAGACGGATTCAGCGGTGCGAGTTATCCATTTGCCAACGGGGTTGGTTGTCGAATGCCAGGACGACCGTTCACAACATCGCAACCGTGCGCAGGCAATGGCGGTGCTGGCCTCGCGTTTGCTGGAGCGCGAACGGCAAGCGCGTAACCAGAAAGAAGCGAGTATGCGCAAGAGCCTGATCGGTTCGGGGGATCGCAGCGAACGCATCCGCACGTACAATTTTCCGCAAGGCCGCGTGACCGACCATCGGATCAATCTGACGTTGTACAAAATCGAAGCGATTATGGATGGCGACTTGAACGAATTGGTTGATGTGCTGACGCAGGAATTTCAGGCGGAACAACTGGCTTCGTTTAGCGAGGAAAGTTGATATTGAGGCACAGGTTGGGGTGAGCTCGCGAACCCCAACGGGTCGATCTCACGCGAAGACAAGATTAACCGCAAAGAACGCAAAGTGTGCAAAGAATATCTCACGCGAAGGCGCGAAGGCGCGAAGAAGAACAAGCCCTCTCCCCTCGCGGGAGAGGGCGGCCGAAGGCCGGTAGAGGGGTATATCCTCTTCGCGCCTTCGCGTGAAACCAAATACCCGATGAATGGCCATGCTTTTCCCCCCTCTCCCCCAACCCCTCTTCCGCAAGGGGAGAGGGGAGATTTGCTGACGCAATGGAGCCGAACTTCTGAATTGCCGCCGCTGGAAGCGCGTGCGCTTTTGAGCCATGTGTTGCAGGTGACACCGGCGTGGGTTGTGGCGCACGATGAAGTCACGCTCGATGAAATATCGAAACACCGTCTTGATGTGTTGGCTGACCGGCGACGGCAGGGCGAGCCGATGGCTTATCTTGTTGGCGAGAAAGAATTCTGGGGCATGATGTTCAAGGTGACGCCGGATGTTTTGATCCCGCGCCCCGATACGGAAACGCTGGTTGAAACCGCGTTGCGCTACATTCCGGTAGCGCAAGAGGCGCGTGTGCTCGATCTCGGAACGGGTTCAGGCGCGGTTGCGATTGCCATTGCGTGTGAGCGGCCATATGCTCGGCTCTACGCAACGGATATTTCGGAAGCGGCATTGTGTGTGGCCGAAGAAAATGCGGCGCGGCTGTTGCAGAGGGAGGCTGGAGTGGTTTCGGTTCGAGCGCATACATCTTCCACCCTCTCCCCTTGCGTGAGAGGGTGCCCCGAAGGGGCGGGAGAGGGGGCAGGGGGCGAGGATGATTTTTCAACCTTCCCCTCTCCCCCAACCCCTCTCCCACAAGGGGAGAGAGGAGCAACACGCGGTGCGCCTTTGCAAAAAAATGTCCACATGAACCAAAACCGCTCTGACAGAATCGTCTGGTGTTTGTCGGATTGGTTTTCGGCGATTCCCGTACCGCGACAAAATTCGGAACGGTTTTCCGTGATCGTCAGCAACCCGCCGTACATTGCGGCAGCGGATGCGCATCTTGATGAAGGCGACGTTCGCTTTGAGCCGCGCAACGCGCTGGTCGGAGGCCGTTCAGGATGGGAGGCGTTGCAAACCATCGCACAACAAGCGCCGATGTATTTGCAGCCGGGCGGCGTTTTGTTGATGGAACACGGCTACGATCAGGGGGATGTGACGAGAGCGTTGCTGCGCGACGCCGGATTCACGCAATGCGAAACGGTGTGTGATCTTGCCGGTGTGCCACGGGTGACGTTGGGCGTTTTAACGCCTATTGAGTTGATGACTTAACCTGTCCCGCAAGCGGGGCAGGTTCAAGACCCAGCCCTTCCTGACAACATCTGCCGGAGCCAGTTTTTCATTCGGATGCGCGGCGAAATACGTCTCGCTTGCCAGCATCAGGCACTTCGACTCGTCAGGGAATCGAGACTGGACGACCATCGCAGCCAGTCGGAACACATTGGCTTCGCGCTGATCTTGGGCGAACGGCGCACCCTCTCGTGCGACGGCAGAGCATCGGGCAAGCAGCGCTGATTCATTGTCCCTGGCAGTCATTGCCTTGACCTCCGTTCAGAACAGATTCACGTTTTTTCGTTCTGTCACTCTACTGCGAAACAAAGGTTGCTGCAACACTGTTTTGCGAATAGCCCGAAAGCAGGGCGGGCAGCAGCGTCGCCCTCAAGACGGTTTAGCAGCGAAAGATATTGATGTCGGTTCAAACGGACGGCCTTCCCGTTTTCAATACCGCCCTTGCTGCTTGTAGAGGTAATTGGTCAGTTCGCTTTGCTGCATGGACAGCCGGTATTGAACCTGATGGGCAACGCGCAGAATTGCCCGCATCACGTTATAGACAATGCGAGGCTCTTTCTCCAGCAGCGTTTCCAGTTTGGTGCGGCTTAACGTGAATGTTTGTGTTGGCGCCAGCGCGACCAATGAAGCATAGCGCACGGTATTGTCCATGAAACCCAGTTCACCGGCGAAGTTTCCGGCGGTGATGGTGTTAAGCAGTTCCTGATCGGGGGAGCCGACGTTCTTGATGACGCCGAGCGAACCCTTGACGATGACTTGCAGATTTTCGTCAGCCGTTCGCTCATGAACCAGAACATCTCCCTCCTGATAATCGTGTATTTCAATGAGGGAAGCCAATGCTTTGCATTGTTCAGGATTGAGTTCGACAGCCAGTTTACTTTGGCTGAGAACTTCAAGACGCACGTCATTCATCATCAACACCTTTTGAAAGAGAAAGCGAGAAACGTATTAGCGCCACGAGGGCGCAAGGTGATCATACCTGAGAATCAGGCAATAGAGGAACAACAAAACGGCGTCAGCCGTAAGGTGACGCCGTAAAGTTGTATCTTGAAAAAATTGCCCGTACAGCGAGTATGGACAATGGGGGGCAAAAAGGGTTCGCTGTTTCGGGTTTTGCCGTGCCGGAATCAATAGAGTTTCGGTGGCAGTTGCTGGCTGCGCAGGCGCTTGTGGTGGCGCTTGGCGGCGGCGGCTTTTTTGCGTTTGCGTTCGGAGGTCGGCTTTTCGTAGAACTCACGGGCGCGCAGCTCGGTGAGCAGGCCGGTTTTTTCGATGGTGCGCTTGAAGCGGCGCAAAGCGGCTTCAAAAGGCTCGTTTTCACGGACGCGAACATTAGGCATGTGTATCAAAATCCTTTGTAAAAAAGGGGATGTGACCCCGAAGTTGGTAAACCTTCTAATTATAGCGGATTTTGAGCGGCGGAGTAAACAGGTAAACAGGAATCAGGGGTCAGGAATCAGGATTCAGAGCCGATATCGAAGCCTTT
>JAITMH010000117.1 GCA_031277445.1 Burkholderiales bacterium | reverse complement strand
GTGCTTCCGTTCTGGCTGCCCTTCCGCCCGTTTGACGGGCATCACCCGAAGCGCTGCCGCGTTGACCGCTCGCACCCGACGGCGCTTCCGTTCTGGCTGCCCTTCCACCCGTTTGACGGGCATCACCCGAAGCGCTGCCGCGTTGACCGCTCGCACCTGACGGTGCTTCCGTTCTGGCTGCCCTTCCGCCCGTTTGACGAGCATCGCCCGAAGCGCTGCCGCGTTGACCGCTCGCACCTGACGGCGCTTCCGTTCTGGCTGTCCGACCGCCCATTTGACGGGCATCACCTGAAGCGCCACCGCGTGAACGATCCGCACCCGACGGCGTCTCCGTCCTGAGCTGCTGAGCGCCCGTTTGGCGGGCGCCAGCTTGACGAGCGTCGCCCGAAGCGCCACCGCGTGAACGATCCGTACCCGACGCTCTTTCCGATCCGGCACGCTGGCTGCCGGTTTGGCGGGCGCCGGCTTGGCGAGCATCGCCCGAAGCGCCACCGCGTGGACGATCCCTGCCCGAATAATCACTGCGTGGACGATCCCTTCCCGGTGATCTCGAATCGCGTGGCGACCCGTAGGACGGCCTGGATGACGAACGCCCTGCATACGGACGCGGCGGTGGCGGCCTGTTGTAGTAACCACGCGGCGGTGGTGGCCGATGCCATCCGTAGTTCGGACCCACCCGTGGCGGCGCATGGCGGTAGTAGTTCCTGTAAACCGGCGCGTTAACCGTAATCAAGCCGCCGCCCCAGTTGAAACTTCCCCAAAGCGCCACCGACGAATAGCGGCGAGGCCCCCAGTAATATCCGGAAGTGAACACCACGCCAGCCGGCGGCCCCCAGTAAACCGGTCGAGACGGCCACCACCAGTTGCCGTACACCACGCGAGTATCGTACACCGGCACATACACCACCTGCGTTGCCGGCGGCGCAATCGTGATGTATTCGATTTTGCGCGTGGTGCCCCTATTGACCTGCACCACCTGCCTCTCGTTACTCTTTAATGTGCCGGCAGCGTATGCCTTCTGCCGCAACATCTGTACCGCTGCCATCACCCGTGGCTGATCCTCCACCACGGCGCGGCCAAGGTCTTGCATCCACTGCGATGATTCACTCATGTACTGCAACACCGACGGCACCGTCAGCAGCGATTTGACGCTCGGATCCCAGTCGAAATATTCCAGTTCGTCCTGCAACTCCTCCCCTTCCAGATCGTCGTTTTCCGCTTGCCATTCTGCCGCTTCGATGACCTCCCAGGGGTACGTCGCCGCCATCAATACTTGCGCCAACAATACATCAGGATACAACGCAATCGGCGCCAGCAAATTATCAAGCGCTTCCTGCGAAATCGGAGTGCTTGCCTCCTCCGAATAAGCGCCACCTTGCGCCAGGGCGGGCGACGCTATTGAAAGCAAACCCGCCGCAGCAATGAGCAGCATGCTTCGGCATCCGGTGGAAATGTACTGTGATAAAAAAAACCGTGTTTTCATGATCCCTCCTCGTTGAGGTTGTCAGGCATGATTTCATGATAGTCAGAATTCAGGCGTTCAAAATTTAAGCGAAAGTATGGATGTGTCACGCTGGCTAACGACCGTTTACTTTCGCTTTACAATTTAGAAGGCCTTCATACGGCACTCTATCACACAACGGTTTTGTCCGGATACAAGCATAAATCGCCAACGACACATTCCGGGCAGCGTGGTCGCCGCGCCACACACACATAACGCCCGTGCAAAATCAGCCAGTGGTGCGCATGCTGGCGAAATGCCACCGGCACATTTTTCAGCAACCCCTGCTCAACCTCAAGCACGTTTTTGCCCGCCGCCAGCCCTGTCCGGTTAGCAACGCGAAAAATATGCGTATCGACCGCGATGGTCGGTTCGCCGAAAGCGACGTTCAAAACAACATTGGCGGTTTTACGACCGACGCCCGGCAACTTTTCCAGCGCTTCACGCGACGACGGCACCCTGCCCCGATGCTCGCGCAACAACTGTTCGCACAAACCGATAATGTGCCGCGCCTTGCTGCGAAACAAACCAATCGTCTGAATGTACGGGATCAATCCTTCCTCGCCAAGCGCCCGCATCTTTGCCGGAGTGTTGGCTGCTTTGAACAACGGCGGCGTCGCCTTGTTAACGCTCTTGTCCGTCGCCTGCGCCGACAGCACGACAGCGACCAGCAATTCAAACGGCGTTTTGTAGCTGAGTTCCGTTGACGGATGCGGATCAGCCGCCGCCAACCGCTCGAAAAACCGGCGGCGTTGAGTCGGCGTCATTGAATTTCTTGTTGCCATTGTTATCTTCCTGTTTTAACCCTGCTTTAACCGCAAAGAACGCATAGAACTCAAAGAATACCTCTCGCGAAGACGCGGAGACGCGAAGAACATGAGGCTCCCTCCCCTTCAAGGGGAGGGCTGGGGTGGGGATGGGGTTGTCAGTTTCGCAGGGTGGCTCCCTCGCTCCGCGCAGAGTGACACGATATTTTCTTCGCGCCTTCGCTTGAGGTGGTTTCCTGATTCCTGATTCCTAACCTCCAACCCCTGATCCCTGACGCCGCGCCCGCGCCGTCGCCAACGCTTCGGCAATCGTGCGCCTGCGCATTTCATCCGGCGCTTCAGTCGGCGTTTTGGTCATTACCTCCTTTTCTCCCGCACGTCGCTGCTTCACCCGCGCCGCTTCCGCCAACCGTTTCAGGCGCGTGCGATAACGGCTTCGCGCCGCCGCCGCATCGTCGTCCGTCCATTCCCTGCCAGCCGGTTCCAGCACAATGCAGTCAACCGGGCATACCGGCACACACAACCCGCAACCCGAACACAACATCGGCAACACCGCATGCAAACATTTCGGCGCACCGATCAGCGCATCAAGCGGACACACCTTCAAGCAAAGCACGCAGCCGATACACGTCTCCTCAACAACACGCGCACATTGCAAAACATCTTCGTCGAACACAGCGTCCGACGACAGCGGCAAACCGCTCATTGCCGCCAACAGCTCCGCCAGCGCCCGACCACCCGGCGTACAACGGTCAGGCGTCTCCTGACGCGCCGCCAGCGCCTGCGCGTAATGCGCACAATCCGGCTGACCGCAGCGTCCGCACTGGTACTGCGGCAACCGCTTGTCGAGCGCTTCGGCAAGGCCGGAAAGCATGAGGGGGATGATCTTTTTTTGCATCAGCCGCATTTTACTTGAATGCTTCTCCCCGCTTTGCCCCCTTTTCGCAGAATCCAGAATTTAACCGCAAAGAACGCAAAGAAAAAAACCTTTAACCACGAAAAACACGAAAGCCACGAAAAAATTATCGTTATTGTGTAGGCCGGGATGGAACGAAGTGGAATCCCAGCAAGTAGCCCGGACAAGCGAAGCGCCGTCCGGGGTCGTTTTATCTCACGCGGAGACGCAGAGCGTAGGTTGGCGGTGAGCGTAGCGAACCCCAACGTTTTTGTCTCACGCGAAGGCGCGAAGCCGCGATGAAGAAAGGCGTCATTGCGAGCGGCCTTTAGCCGCGAGCGAAGCGTGGCGGGAAGCAATCCAGAAAGCACGTTACGGGCGGCAGGTTACCGCCACGCCCTGCCCGTGGAGGCGGCAATCTGCCGCCCACAACCACATGGATTCTGCGACTCCGCTTCGCTTCGCGCAGAATGACGCATTCGGATTTCTGATCCCTGATCCCTGATTCCTGACCTCTGATCCCTGACTACCCCTCATGCAACGCGGTATAAATACGCGCCGCCAATGCTTTGGAAATGCCCGGCGCCCGCGCCAGATCATCGGCGCTGGCGGCGCGTACGCCTTTCAGTCCGCCGAAATGGTTGAGCAATGCGCGGCGGCGTTTGTCGCCAACACCTTCGATTTCCTGCAAACTCGAAGCCAAACGTGCTTTGCCGCGACGAGCGCGATGCCCTTGAACGGCGAAGCGGTGCGCTTCATCGCGTATCTGATGCAGCAGTTGAAAACCGGCGTGTTCGGGCGGCAAGTGCAGCGGCGCTTCTTCGCCCCAGCGCCACAAGTCTTCGGCGCCGACTTTGCGTTCCGGCCCTTTCGCCAGTCCGATCAACGCGATGTTGAGTCCGTCGTCTTCGAGCGCCTGCGCGGCCACATGCAGTTGCCCCTTGCCGCCGTCGATCACCCACAAGTCCGGTGTCGGCACTTCGCCGGTGACGATACGCGCAGCGCGTCGGCGCAGCGCTTCCCGCATCGCCGCGTAATCATCGCCGCCAGAAACCGGTGTCACGTTGAAACGGCGGTATTCGTTGTTCTGCATCGCGCCTTTGTCGAACACCACGCACGACGCCACGGTCGCCTCGCCCATGGTATGCGACACGTCAAAGCATTCAATCCGTTGCAGATCAGGCAAACCAAGCGCCTCCTGCAAAGCGCTCAAACGCGCTTGTTGCGTCGCCTTCTGCGCCTGTTGTTGGGCAATGGCGAGTTTCGCGTTACGCGCCGCCATCGTCAACCAGACGCGGCGTTCGCCCGTTGGACGCGACGTCACATTGATCTTGCGTCCGGCCTGTTCCATTAACGCTTCGAGCAACGGATCGCTCGGCGCGAAATCATCCAGCACCAGCAGCGACGGCGCCGGTCGTTCCAGATAATGTTGCGCCAGAAACGCCTCGGTCACTTCGTTCAGTGTGCGTTCCGCAGCATGCGACGGAAAAAATGTACGATCACCCACATGCCGCCCACCGCGCACCATCACCACATTCACCGCCATCACGCCGCGATCATGAACCGCCGCAATCACATCAACATCGCGCACTGTCGCGCTTTCAACAAACTGTTTCGACTGTAATTGTTGCAGGCGTTGCCATTTGTCACGGAGCGCTGCCGCCCGCTCAAATTCGAGCGTTGCCGCAGCATCCTCCATCTGTTTTTGCAGTTGTTCGCGCACATCATCGACCTTGCCTTGCAGAAACAGCAACGCAGAGCGCACGTCTTCGGCGTAGATTTCCTCGGTGATATAAGCAACGCAAGGCGCTGTGCAGCGTTCGATCTGATGAAGCATGCACGGTCGTGTCCGATGTGCGAACACGCTGTTTTCACAAGTACGCAGTTGGAAAATTTTCTGCAACATCGCCAGGCCTTCGCGCACCGCACCGGAGTTGGGGAACGGGCCGAAATATTGATGTTTTTTGTCGAGCGTACCGCGATGAAAACGCAGTTGTGGAAAAGCATCTCCCGTCACACAAAGATACGGATAGCTTTTATCATCACGAAACAAAATGTTGTAGCGCGGCGCCAGCGCCTTGATCAGATTGTTTTCCAGCAACAGCGCTTCGGCTTCCGAACGTGTCACCGTCGTCTCAACCCGCGCCACCTGCGACACCATGATCGCAATACGCGGCGACAATCCGCTTTTCTGGAAGTAGCTGGTCACGCGCTTTTTGAGGTTGAGCGCCTTGCCGATGTAAAGCGTTTTTTCCTGAGCGTCCAGCATCCGGTAAACGCCGGGTTCTTGCGGCAACGCCGCAATCATCGCTTTGGCGTCGAACGGCAACGCGTCAGGAACAGCCGTTCCTTCGACGTTTTCGGGCGATGATGACAGTTTCTTCATGGTTTTTTCTCAACTCGCTATAATACTAGCGCGAAGCAGGCCAGACTGCCGCTGCTTTCCGTCAAGGAAAGGAGAGGAAAGTCCGGGCTCCACAGAGCAGGGTGCCGGGTAACGCCCGGCCGCCATACGCTGACGGTTCAACCGCAGCCAAAGCGAGGAACAGGGCCACAGAGACGAGTCGCCGTCCGCATCCGTGCGGCGGCGGGTGAAACGCGGTAACCTCCACCCGGAGCAACGCCAAATAGGCAGACGATGACGCGGCTCGCGTAGTCTGCGGGTAGGCGGCTTGAGCGCGTCAGTGATGACGCGCCTAGAGGAATGGCAGTCACGTCTCGCCGGAAATGCGTTTTCGGCAAGACGACAGAACCCGGCTTATCGGCCTTGCTTCGCTTTTCTTTTGTTTTTTTACCGCAACGTCAGGCTCACGCGGAGGTGCGGAGGATGTCTGTCATCCTGCGCGTAGTCGCAGGACGCAGAATCCAGAAAAACCATCTCTCGCGAAGGCGCGAAGACGCAAAGAAAAAATCGGCGTCTATATGAGCGCCTCCCTTTTGTACAGGCTTTTTATGTTTTGACAAACGGAACAGATTGCAGCTCTATATCCGGCCTTGAATAGCGAAGCGAATTCCCCGCGCTCTTGGCGCGGGGTCATTTATTTACCGGCACTGACTCCACCACTCCCGCCGGAACACGAAACTACGCAGGCGGCTCGTTGTACACGGCTATGCAAAATGCGTACAACGGAATATCCAATGCACAAGAAAAAGCCCTCGTGTTGCCAAGAGATATTGACGCAAAGAACGATTCCAACGGAACGGAGACGGTGCCTAACCAGTATTTCTGGCCGCTTTCAACAGCGGAGGCAAGCGCGTTAAACAGCGACGCAGCCCGTGTGTTTGATATTGGCCGTACTTATTGGCTGCGTTCGCCCGGCAGTAGCGCCGTCGTCATTATCGCGGCGCAGGTCATCCAAGATGGCAGTTTCAACACCACCACCGGAAATATAATTGCTTTCAATATCGAGGTCCGCCCGGCCTTCAACTTGGATATTTCCTCCGTCCTCTTCACCTCCGCCGCCAGCGGAGCAGGCGTAAAACCCACCGCTGCGGGCAGCACCCTTTCGGCGGCAACAGCGACCACAGGTGCGGTGAAATTTACAATGCGTGACAGTTCACTGACATTAGGGAGCGTAACGACTACAGGCAGATCCGAAGATACGATCAATTTTGACTATTCCGGCGCGACGCCGGGCAAAGCCCTGTCGGCGGTGGTGCTTGACAACAGCGGCGCGGTGAAATATTACGGC
>JAITMH010000015.1 GCA_031277445.1 Burkholderiales bacterium | reverse complement strand
ATCTTCCTCACGAACGCCGTTAGCGCTTCGTGCATGGCGGTTTCGTTATCCAGATGCTGTTCGATAATGGCAACGGTTGCCGAGCCGGAAATTGCGCCGGCAGCGCCTGCGTCAAGTGCGGCGCGAATGTGCTCCGGTGTCGAGATGCCGAAACCGACGATGGCCGGAGCCGCGCCCATCGCACGTAACGCCCTGAACCGTGACGGCAGCAGTGTTTGCATTTCCCGCTCAGCACCGGTAACACCGGCACGGCCAAGAAAATAAGTGTAGCCGCGCCCCCGCTGCGCGACTTCGCGGGCGGTGGCTTCGTCGGCATTGGGCGGAATAACGAAGATGGGCGCAATGCCCGCCGCCTCCGCTGCTTCAATGAACGGAGTCGCCGCGCTTACCGGGACGTCCGCCACCAGCAATGAATCAACACCGGCCTTAGCCACTTTTTTGTAAAACGTTTTCATGTTCTGATGCACGACGAGGTTGGCGTAAACCAGAAGCCCGATCGGAATATCAGGATATTGGGCGCGAACGTTTTTCAACAGCCGCAAGCAATCCGCCGGTGTCACGCCTGCTTTCAGCGCACGATAGCCTGCTCGCTGAATCATCGGACCGTCGGCCACGGCGTCCGAAAACGGTATTCCCAACTCCAGCGCATCGGCACCCCCGGCAATCAATGTGTCGATGATCGCCAGACTCGTTTGAATGCCGGGATCGCCCAGCATCACGAAAGGTATAAACGCGCCCTCTTTTTTCGCCTGCAAACGGGCGAACATGGTTTCGTAGCGGTCGGTTTTCATTGTTTCCTTCTCCATCACTAGAATCTTTTTAACCGTAAAAAACGCAAAGTAAAAGGCGGCGTCATTGCGAGGAGCAAAAGCGACGAAGCAATCCAGAGAACCCCTTCCCCACTCCAACCCTCCCCCTGAAGGGGAGGGAGCTTCATGTTCTTCGCGCCTTCGCGTGAGATATTCTTTGCGTTCTTTGCGGTTAAATCGTTTCTCCTTTGCATCTAAAACCGGATGTACTCCATCACATGTTCGATGTCCTTATCGCCGCGTCCGGACAAATTAACCAGCAACAATTGCGGACGTTTTTTGCCCCTCGCCATTTTCAGCGCATAGGCAATCGCATGCGCCGATTCCAGCGCCGGAATGATGCCTTCTTCCCGCGACAATATCTGAAACGCTTCCAGCGCTTCATTGTCGGTAACGCTGACATATTCGGCGCGACCGATGGTATGTAAATGCGCGTGCTGGGCGCCAACGCCGGGATAATCAAGACCGGCGGAAATCGAATGTGATTCGGCCACCTGCCCTTGTTCATCCTGCAACACATAGCTGTAGCTGCCATGCAAAATACCGGGGCGCCCCTTCTTCAACGTCGCGCCGTGTTTGCCTGTGTGCAATCCACGTCCTGCCGGTTCGACGCCGATCAGACGCACGTCCCGCTCGTCGATAAAATCGGCGAACAAACCAATCGCGTTGGAGCCACCGCCGACGCAGGCGATGGCCGCGTCGGGAAGACGCCCTTCCCTCTCCAGAATTTGCGCTTTCGCTTCGCGGCCAATCACCCTCTGAAACTCACGAACAATCGTCGGAAACGGATGCGGCCCCGCCGCCGTTCCTAAAAGATAATGGGTGTGGGGATAGCTTTCCGACCAGTCGCGCAAAGCTTCATTGACCGCATCCTTCAACGTGCCGCTTCCGGTAGCGACCGGCACCACTTCAGCGCCCATCAAACGCATCCGAAATACATTGATCGCCTGACGCTTCATGTCCTTGTCGCCCATATAAATTCGCGTCTTCATTTTGAACAACGCGCCGATCAGCGCCGTCGCCACGCCGTGTTGCCCCGCGCCGGTTTCGGCAATCAAGCGCGTCTTGCCCATTCGCCTCGCCAGCAGCGCCTGCCCCAGCACCTGATTGGTTTTGTGAGCGCCGCCGTGCAGCAAATCTTCGCGTTTCAGGTACAGCGTCGCCTTCGTTCCCGCCGTCACGTTGCGACAACGGTACACTGGCGTCTCGCGGCCAGCGTACTCCTTGAGCAAGTCCTCAAACTCCCGTTGAAACACCGGATCGGTTTGCGCCTCCTCGAAAGCACGCGCCAATTCCTGCAACGTCGGCGCCAGAATCTCCGGAACAAACATGCCGCCGAACAAGCCGAAAGCGCCGGTTTCAATATTCAGTGCTGCTGATGCTGCTCTGGAAGAAGCTGTATTCATAAACATTCCCTCAAACGAGAAAACAATTGTTGTAACGCCGTCGTGTCTTTCTGGCCCGGCACCGACTCGACGCCGGAATTAACATCAATCGCATAACTCCTTACACCATGCGCCTCGCGCACATTCTCCGGCGTGACGCCACCGGCAAGGATGACACGAGACAGCGACGGTTCCGGTAAGCGCTCCAACAACGCCCAATCGAAGCGGTCGCCCGTACCGCCAGACTTTGACAAATTATACGTGTCTAACAACAAGCGGTCGACCCCTGTTTCCGCCCGCAAGGCCTCCACCGGCGGCAGCGACTTACCAACACGCACGGCTTTCCAGATTTCGCATGCCGCCGGAAGTTCCTGCCTCAACTTTCGGATATAAGCCGGTGTTTCTTCGCCATGCAACTGAACCGCCGCCAGCCGCAGCGCTTGCGCCAGCCTCACGATTTTCCCCGGCGCGTCGTTGACAAAAACACCGACCATCGGCAGCGGCGATGCGGCAGCGATTTCATGCGCTCTTGTTTCAGCCACACAACGCGGCGATTCCGGCGCGAAAATCAGCCCGCCCCAGGACGCTCCCGCTTCATAAGCAGCGTGCGCCGATTGCGGTGTCGTCAATCCGCAAATTTTGACGCGCCCGAAAACAAGCGCACGCATAGCAGAATCAAGCCGCGCCTCTTTCATCAATCGGCTGCCGACAAGAAAGGCATCGACGAAACCGCTCATTTCGTCGATGTCGGCGCGGCTCTTGATTCCGGACTCGCTCACGATCACCCGATCACGCGGGATTTTCGGCGCCAGTCGCCGAGTCGTCGCCAAATCAATTTTCATTGTTTTCAGATTGCGGTTGTTGATACCGATCACACGCGCATCGAGCGCCAACGCTCTGGTCAATTCCTCGTCGTCGTGTACCTCCGTCAACACATCCATCGACAACGCCCGCGCCGCTTCCGCACAGCGCCGGTACATCGCATCATCAAGAACCGACAACATCAGCAACACCGCGTCGGCGCCATGAAAACGCGCTTCAAATACCTGATACGGTTCGACGACAAAATCTTTGCACAGTATCGGTTGC
>JAITMH010000204.1 GCA_031277445.1 Burkholderiales bacterium | reverse complement strand
AGAGGGGGAGCGGTGCTTGTTTTACCCCTCTCCCCCTGCCCCTCTCCCACAAGGGGAGAGGGGAGGCAAAGCGCGACGCTCCCTTGCAGAAATGTAAGCACTTAAACAAAAAACGCTCTGGTGGGCGCGTAGCGCGCCACCCAATGGGTGAATAGTGAAAAAGACTCTAAAGCACGTTACCATACGGCTTTCCATAGGTTCACAAGCGGTCAACTGCCGTTTTTAGGTTTTAACATTTCCACTTCTTCTTTCCGATGCCTACGTTTTCCGTCCCCCGGTGTTTCCGCGCTGCCACTTTCGGACTGCTGCTCGCCGTTACCGCTGTTTCCGTAGCGGCCTCGCCGCCCGAAACAACCGATCTGCTTGATCCGGCGCCCCTTCCCATGGCGCTCGCTCAGCCGTTGTCCTCCACCGCCGAACAGATTTTCACGCAGGCGCGGCCACGGCTTCTGCAAATTCGCACGTTGCTGACCGCCGCGCAGAAACAGTCCTCCGACGGCGCAGGATTTCTGGTCGATGCGGACGGTTTTGCGCTGACCAATTATCACGTCGTTTCGCAATACGCGCTGGAACCGCAAACCTATCAACTCGATTATCTGGCGCCCGACGGAACACGCGGCCACTTGCAACTTCACGCCATTGATATCGCCAACGATCTGGCGGTCGTCCGGCTGGAATCTCCCGACGATGTGGCGGACGATGTTTTGCCGTCACACGATCATTTCACCTTCAATCCTGCCGCCATCGCAGGCGCGTTGCCCAAAGGCGAACGCTTGTTTGCGATGGGCAATCCGTTCGATCTCGGTTTCACCATCGTCGAAGGCACTTACAACGGACTGGTTGAAAACAGTTATCAGCCGCGCACCCATTTCACCGGCGCCCTGAATCCGGGCATGAGCGGCGGGCCGGCGGTCACTGCCGACAACCGGATTGTCGGCGTCAATGTCTCCAAGCAATTCGGCGGCGATCTGGTCAGCTTTCTCGTTCCTGCCGCCGCCGCGCACGCTCTGGTGGAAAAAGCCCGCCACAACGAAGCGATGAATCAAGCCAGCGTGCGCGAAGCCATTCGGGAACAACTCGATGCCTGGCAGAACGGTTTTTTTGCCGCGTTGCAAGAGGAAGGTTTCCGCTCCGCGTCCTTCGGCCCGTATCAGGCAGCGGAAAGCAAAGCGCCCTGGTTCAACTGCTGGGCGCGCACCAACAGCGACGCCCGCCCGAAGCCGCGTGTGCTGATTAACAGCGCCACTTGCGACACCCGCACCGAATTGTTTCTGGCGGGCAACATGAGCAGCGGACGGGCAAACCTGTCACACACTTACTTGAAAAGTATTGACCTTAACGCTTTTCAGTTTGCGACGCTGGTGTCGCAGCAAATGTATTCGCCGTCGCTGTATGGGCCGCGCCGCCGTTTCACCCCGCAGCAGTGTTATGAAAATTTTTGGGCGCCGGATGACGCGCATCCCAACCGACCCGTCTTGCGTGTCACCTGGTGCGCCCGCGCATACCGCGACTTTGCTGACCTTTACGATGTCGCCATCGCTGCCGTCACTCAGGACAACAGCAAAGAAGCGCTGGTTTCGCGTCTTTCGTTGACCGGCGTCAGCTATCCGAACGCGATCACTTTCACAAAGCAGTTCCTGAACATGCTGGAGGTGTCGCGATGATCTGGGTTGAAATTCTGTCGCGCCATAAAGAGTTGATCAGTCGCAGCCGCCATGCTGCCGGTCGCGGCGCTCTGTCCATCGGTCGCGGCTACGATAACGACGTGATCGTTGACGATACCTGTGTCGCGCCGCAACATGTTTTACTGCGCCGCGACGATCATGGTATCTGGACCGTCGAGGATCGCGGTACGCAAAACGGACTGTTCGATAGCCGTGGTCATCGTCACACCCGACTGGTGCTGCTTACCGGCGATACCTTGTTCCGAATCGGACATACCTGGTTGCGCATTCGCAGCGCCGACTTTCCGGTCGCGCCCGAGCGGCGACTGGCGCCGCCGCAACGGTTATGGCCCTGGATTTTGTTGCTGACCGCGCTGGCATTCGGCTTTGTCACACTCGAAATCTGGTTGACTCAAACCGGCGAACCACGGTTGTCGTTTTATCTGATGCCTGTCGTTTCGTTGCTGGCATCGCTGGTCATTTGGGCGGCGCTCTGGGCCGGATTGTCGCGCTTGCTTTCCGGCACGGCAAACTTCGCACGCCACACGCTCATCGCCTTGAGCGGTCTTGCCGTCGCGCTGCTGCTTGACCCCCTGTCCCGTTGGGCGTCTTTTGCTTTTTCCAGCCGATTGCTGGCCGATTACAGTTACGTCGCACACTGGCTGGTTCTCGGCGTCGTCTGTTTCTACCACCTGCGCATCATCAGCGCTTACCATCTGCGCCTCAAAGCAGCCATTGTCACGGCACTGTGTATTGCCGCCGCTGTTGTGCAGTGGCTCGCTCAAGACCCGTTTAATACCCAGCAGGACAATAACGCCAACAATCCCTACCTGAAAGGTTTGTGGCCACCGGCGATGCGCGTGATCGCGCCGAAATCGCAGGACGATTTTTTCCGCAGCATCGAAAAGATCAAAACCGATCTCGATGAATTGCGCAAAAAAGAGCCGGAAGGAGGGAGCATGTTCGACATGATTCTGGAAGGCGATGATTAAACGCGCTGTCAACGTTTCTCAATCGAACTTTCTTTCGCTTTTCCGTCTGGCCGGAAAGCGAACGACGGCGCTCTTTTTCGTAATGCTTGCTACTGCTTGCACGCCTGCGCCTGAACCCTCATCATTTTCATCGAAAGCCCTGTCGTTTGAACCTTGCCGGTTGCCGCCGTTGTCGATGGAAATTCAATGCACGCGCCTCGATGTTCCCCAAAGCCGTGTTCCCAAAGACCGCGCTCATCCCGATCAGGGAACGTTGTCGCTACACGTCGCACGTCTTCCGGCCAACACGCAGCATCCCGAAGCCGATCCGCTTGTTTTGCTGGCGAGAGGGCCGGGGCAGGCCGCCTCGGCGCTGGCGCCGTTCGCGGCAGCGCTGGTCGAAACCCGTCGTCACCGCGACATTCTGCTCATTGATCAACGCGGGACAGGCCGCTCATCACCATTGCGATGCGCTGCGCTCGATGAAAAGAGCGATGCGTTAAGCGATACCGTTTTAACCGATATCGCGCCCAAAGTCGGCCAATGCCTCGATCAGCTCACCGCACAATCCGTCAACCCGCTTGATTACGGTACGTCGGCTTTCGTCGAAGACATCGAAGCGGTGCGCGACGCACTCAAATTATCGCGCATCAATCTTTGGGGCGGCAGTTACGGTACCCGCGTCGCGCTTGAATACCTGCGCCGTTATCCGCAGCATGTGCGCACCTTGACGCTCGATGGCGTGATGGCGCCGTCCGTTCGCATCACGCTGAACGCCTGGCGCTCACGCGACGCGCAGTTGAACACGCTGCTGCAACGTTGCGAAGCGTCGGAAAGCTGTCGAACCTTGCAACCTTCTCCGGCGGCTGCGCTCGATACCTTGCTTGCACGGCTGACCGCGCCCGGTCTTCGTGTCACCTTCAACGATTCGCGCACTGGAAACACCGAAACATGGCGACTCGATTCCGACATGTTGCTGTCGGCGTTGCAACCGCTGCTTTATTCGCCGGACACCACCGCGTTGCTGCCGCAGGTTTTAACCGCCGCGCTGAATAACGATTTCGCGCCGCTGCTGGCGCTGACGCAATCGTTTTCTTCGACGCTGGAAGGCCAGATGAATCCGGCGCTTTATTACGCCATCACTTGCGCTGAAGACGTGCCGCGTGTTTCCGGCGAAGAACGCGCAACGCTGCAAACGGATTTGCCGCACGTCGGCGCACTGGCCGCGCAATCGTTCGCCGCTTGCGAGCGCTGGCCTGCCGCAACACTGCCTGACGATTGGGGTGCGCCCATCGTCAACGACAACGTTCCGGTGCTGCTGCTTTCCGGTGCGTTCGATCCGGTCACGCCACCGGCCTACGCCGCCGAAACAGCGCAAACGCTGGCGAAACACCGCCTCATCACAGCAAGCGGTGTCGGTCATATCACTTCGGCACAAGCCTGTGCGCCGCAGTTGCTTGCCGCGTTCGTCAAAAGCGCCGACCTTTCGACGCTATCGCAAACCTGCATCGAACATCTCGAAAACAACGCGCCGCCGCTGTTGTGGTCGAACCCGCTGATGCCCGCGCCTTAACGGAACTGTTCTTAAAAGAGGTGCAAATATTTTTAACCGCAAAGAACGCATAGAGCGCAAAAAAACTTGTGCATGTGGGCATGCCAAAAGCCCTCCCCTTCAAGGGGAGGGTTGGGGTGGGGATGGGGTTGCTCTGTTTTCGCGCATTTGCTTTAAGCCAGAAACAACCGCAAGCCCCCAAATCTTTGCGCTCTATGCGTTCTTTGCGGTTAATTTGTTTTTCTGGTTGTCCTTGCTTATGCAAATTTGGATAATACGACCAGCTCGAAACTTGTTCCTGCCATGATCGAACTGACACATCTTTGCAAACGTTTCGGAAAGCGCGGTGAAATCTGCGCTGTCGCCGATGTCAGTTTTTGCGCACCCTCCGGACAAATCACCGGACTGCTCGGCCCGAACGGCGCCGGAAAAACAACCTTGCTGCGCATGTTGTCCACGTTGCTTGTCCCTGACAGCGGTCATGCGCACGTCGCCGGATTCGACATCGTTGCCGACCGTCACCAAGTGCGCCGTCACATCGGCGTACTCTCCGATGCGCGTGGTTTGTACCCGCGTTTGTCCACCATTGAAAACATCGCCTACTTCGGATCGCTCTACGGCCTGACGGATCGCACACTCAACGAGCGCATCGCTTTACTGCTTGAAACACTCGACATGCGCTCACTCGCCCATCGCAAAACCGAAGGTTTCTCGCAGGGCGAACGGATGAAAGTGGCGATTGCCAGAGCGTTGATCCACGATCCGCCGGTGATTCTGCTCGACGAACCCACCAACGGCCTCGACGTAATGAGCGTGCGTTTGTTGCGCGGCTTTTTACGCACACTGCGCGATCAGGGAAAGTGCCTGATCTTTTCGTCGCACGTCATGTCGGAAGTGGCGACCCTTTGCGACACCATCATGGTGCTGAACCATGGCCGTCTGATCGCGCAGGGAACCGCCGACGATTTTCGCGGGAAAACCGCGCAAACATCGCTCGAAGATGCTTTTTTTGCGCTCCTCGAAGACGACGAACAGAAACGGAGCGCCGCATGACTCCACGGCTCTCATGGCAACGCGCCGCCGCCGTTTTCCGCAAGGAATGCCTCGACGCCTTCCGCGACCATCGCACCTTGCTGATGATTTTATTGCCGCCGCTGCTCGTCGGACCGTTGTTCCTGATGTTGATCTTCAACCTGATCGCCACACAAAGCGAACGCGCCCAAACGCTTACGCTCTCCGTGCAGGGAAGCACTCACGCGCCAGCGCTGGTCGCTTTTCTGGAGCGCCAGCAAGTCACCTTGAAACCGCTTCCGGACGATTACGAAAATCAGATTCGTCAGGGACGTATCGACATTGCGTTAATCATCCCGGAAAACTTCCCCGACGATGTTGCCGCCGGTCGCGCCGCCTCCGTGCAACTCGTTTACGACCGTTCGCGTGACCGTTCGCAAGTCGTCATCGCTCAAGTTGAACATCTGCTGGCCGCTCACGGGAGAGAGTGGGGGAGAATGCGGCTTCTGCTGCGCGGCATCGCGCCGGAAGTGGCCGCGCCGTTAAAAATTCAAGCGGTCAACCTTGCCACACCGCAACAGTCCGGCGCGTTGCTTTTATCGCTCATCGCCTTTTATGCGCTCTTCGCAACGCTGACCGGCGGCATGGCCGTCGCGCTTGACGCCAGCGCCGGTGAACGCGAGCGGCAATCATTACAACCACTGTTAATCACACCGGCGCAACCGTCCGAAATCGCCGTCGGCAAATGGGCGTCCGCCGCCGTTGTCAACACACTCGTTGTCGCATTAACCCTGGCCGGTTTTTATTTGACGCTGCGTTTCGCGCCCCTTCCGGCCGTCGGCATGCCGTTTCTTTTCGGCCTCGCCGAAGTCGGGCGTTTCTCCATCGCGCTGTTGCCAATCGCGCTGCTGCTTCCCGCACTGCATTTTTACGTAGGCATTCGTGGCCGTTCCGTGCGCGAAGCACAGGCAAGCACTTCCGTATTGCTGCTGCTTTTTGCGCTGTTACCGATCGCGCAAATGCTCTTGCAACAACGCGAACCAGGCTGGATCGCCGCCGTTCCGGTCGCCGGTCATTACACCTTGCTCACCCAGGCGTTGCGCGGCGAAGCGTTGTCCAACGTTGACATCGCCTGGGCCTACGTTGTTCCGCTGGCGTTGTTGATTCTGGTCTTGATCGCCGCCGCCCAACGGCTCAACAGAGAAGCGAAATTGTGATCAGGAATCAGAAAGGCTTCTCACGCGAAGGCGCGAAGACGCGAAGAAGAACAAGCCCTCCCCTTCAAGGGGAGGGTTGGGGTGGGGATGGGGGTCTCCTCCTCCGTGCAAACCAAAAACGCCGTCTCCCCTCTCCCGCTTGCGGGAGAGGGGCAGGGGAGAGGGTGGCCAAATCATGAGAAAGCGATTCGACGGCTTCACGTTACTTGAAATGATGATCGTCATCAGCATTATGGTCATTCTGTTGCTGATGGCGATGCCGAGCGCCCAAAATTCAACTGTCCGAAAACAAATCAGCGACGCTCTTCCGCTCGCCGACATCGCCAAAAAACCTATCGACGATGCTTGGAAAACCGCGCAAACCTTGCTGCCGGACAACACGGCTGCCGGTCTTCCCATTCCGGAAAAAATCGTCAACCAGCACATCAAAGCCGTCGCCATCGAACACGGCGCCATCCATATCACCTTCGGCTACCGCGCCAACGGCGGCATCAAAGACAAAACGTTGAGCCTGCGCCCCGCCATCGTCGAAGACGCCAAAATCGTTCCGATCACCTGGGTGTGCGGCAACGCCAAAGCACCTGACCCGATGACCATCAAGGGACAGAACCGAACCGACGTCCCGGAACATTATTTGCCTTTTGCGTGCCGTTAGCAGGGATCAGGAATCAGGGATTAGGGATCAGACAGCGGCGTCATTGCGAGGAGCGAAGCAATCCAGAAAAGTATCTCACGCGGAGGCGCGGAGAAAAAAGCTTTTAACCACGAAAGACACGAAAGCCACGAAAAAATGATCGTCTGCGCGAAACGAAGAATCGTAGGCTGGCGATGAGCGTAGCGAATCCCAGCGTTTTGCCTCACGCGAAGAAAATCTTCAACCACGAAAAACACGAAAGCCACGAAGAAAAATAGCTGTCATTCTGCGCGAAGTCGCAGAATCCATAAAAACCGCCTCACGTGAAGACGCGAAGAAAAATACTCCTCTCGCCTCGTCATTCCCGCGAAAGCGGGAATCCAGAAAAGATGTATTTACAAAGACGAAAGACGTGCGTTTTTGTCGATGCCATGGTTTAGAAGCTTGATATTTTGGAAGGACTGGATTCCCGCTTTCGCGGGAATGACGGAGTTCTGATTCCTGATTGCCCCTTTGCGTGAGGCCAACTGGATTGCTTCGTCGCTTTCGCTCCTCGCAATGACGCCGATTTTTTCTTTGCGTTCTTTGCGGTTAATTTTTTTCCGCGCTCTCCGCGCCTCCGCGAGAGTTACCTTTTCCCTGTTTGCTCCCGTTGGGGTTCGCTTCGCTCACCCCAACCTACCCACTCCCCCAAAAACTCACGCCAATGCGCAGCATCGCTCGCTTGCAAGCGTTCGCGCACCAGCGCCATCTCGCTTTCGTATTCTTTCGCCGTCAATACACCGCGCATTAACTGAAAGCGTTGAAAAAGCAGATACGTATTCAATGTGTCGCATTCGCAATAATTACGAACTTCGACGATTCGTCCTTCTGCAATGGCTGCGCTGACATCGCCGCCGTCCATCATCAGTTTTCCGGGGAAGCCGCACAATCGCGCCATCGTGTCGAGGCCGGCATTGGCGCGTGGCTGGTATTGCGCCAGCACGTCCATCAGGTCGATGTGTCTTGTGTGGTAACGGTTGAGGTAGTTGTTGTATTTGAAATCGCGGTCGTCGTCGCCCCACTCCCAGTAACGCGCCGCCGTCACGCCGTGCAGCATCGCCCGATAATGCAGCACCGGCAAATCGAATCCGCCGCCGTTCCATGAAACAAGTTGCGGCACGAAGCGTTCGATCCCCTCGAAGAAGCGGCGAATCAGCACGTCTTCGCCGTCTTCGGGTTGACCGAGCGACCAGATTTGCAATCCTTTGTCGTTACGCAACACGCAGGCGATGGCAACGATTTTCTGAAAATAAAGATGCGCGAAATCGCTGCCGGTCGCAGCACGGCGTTGCTGGCTGTACCAGTCGAGCACATCCTGATCGGACAATTCGGACGGCAAGCGGTGAACTTTGCGTATCCCTGAAACATCGGGAACGCTTTCGAGGTCGAAGACGAGGATCGGGGTCATGGCGCGTCTCCGCGTGACGTCCAGAGATTGTCCGGGCGGCAGATTGCCGCCCCTACGTTACCATCAACGCGCCCTGCTCGTAGGGGAGGCAACCTGCCTCCCGTCGCCGCTTCAAGCAAACAAATGTTCATGAAAATGACCGTCTATTAAATTTTCGCGCATCATCACCGCAGCGCCGCTTTGACTTTCTGACCGTGCGTCAATTTTTCTTCCGGCAGGTAAGCGCCCTTGATGCCGGCAGGCGGTTCGGCGAGTCTCGGAATATTGTCGCCGGTCACGGCATTCGCGGCGGCGATCAATCCCACCACTTCCCCGTTTTCACGAATCCCCCAGGCGGCAATCCTGAGAACGATGTCTTCGCCGCGAGCGCCTTTGCAGCAAAAAAACCAACCGGTACACACGCTAATACTCTGAATTTTCATGAAGTGTCTCCTTACGACAAGCCGGATTCTCTCATGATACGCTGTCACGGCAATAATGCGAAGTCCGGTGGTTCAAGAACGCCTTCCGCGTGACTTTTTGCTGCCTCCGCTCGCGGTGTGCGCGGCGAATCCTGTTGCACCACCGTGTTATTATGAAGGTTCTCACGTTTTCTTTCTGCTGTTGAGCATTGTCCGCTGCTGTCCGGTGTTTTTAACTTGACCGATCGCCATGCGTCTTTCCGTCGCAACTTACAACATCCATAAGGGTGTTTCGCATCTGCGCCGCCGCCCGAAAATGCCGGAGCTGCGCGATCACTTGCGTGCGCTTGACGCCGATGTCGTTTTTCTTCAAGAGGTGCGCGGCGCACAACCGGAGACTTCGAAAAAACACGCGCCTCCCGGCAACATGCCGCAATACGAATTTTTGGCGAACGCTTACTGGTTCACGGCTTATGGAAAAAACGCCGAGACCCGGCACGGTCATCACGGCAATGCGCTGTTGTCGCGTTACCCGATCATCTATCAGGAAAACGAAGATATTTCGGCGCACTGGCTTGAGCAACGCGGCCTTTTGCATTGTGTGCTCAATACCGGAAAAACCATGCCGCGTTTGCATTGTCTCAATGTCCATCTCGGCCTGTTTGAACACTGGCGGCGACGGCAATTGACGGCGATGGTTGCACGGGTCGAAGCGTTGATTCCGCCGAACGAACCTCTGCTGATTGCCGGTGATTTCAATGATTGGTATCGCAAAGGTCATCGTTATCTCTGCGACGCGCTGTGCGCCACCGACGTTTTCGCCACGGTACAGGGAAAGCCGGCGCGAACCTTCCCTTCCTTCCTGCCTTTCCTGCCGCTGGACCGCATCTACGTGCGCGGTCTTGATGTTCGCGGCGCCCGCATCCACTACGCGCAACGAGCGCCGCGTGTGTCGGATCACGCTGCGTTATCCGCCGAGCTGGAAATCGTTCCGCTGCTTTCGTCGGCGCACGGATAGCTTCACGTTCTGCATTCATGATACCGGCGCCCCTCTCTCAACTTTCGTTGCGTTGCTGACATGCGAAACTTTGTTCCAGGTCACGCGATTCATCTGCTGTGCGGCGGCAACGATTTCTTTCCGGCGTTGATCCGCGCTTTTGATGCGGCGCACCGCGAAATCTGGCTCGAAACTTATATTTTCGCCGACGATGCCAGCGGTCGCGCTGTCGCCGAAGCCCTGATCCGCGCTGTGCAGCGCGGCGTTAATGTGCGCGTGTTGATCGACGGTTGGGGCGCTCGTCTTTATTTGTCCAAGACGCTTGAGCACAAACTGACTTCCGCCGGCATTGATTTGTTGCGCTACCGTCCCGAAGTTGAAAACCAGCCGTTTCGCTTTCGCCGGTTGCGCCGTTTGCATCGCAAACTCTGTCACGTCGATGGCAAAGTGGCTTTTATCGGCGGCATCAACATTATCGACGACATGAACACGCCTGGACATACGCCCCCGCGTATTGACTTTGCCGTGCGCGTCGAAGGACCGATTCTGGCGCAAATCGTACGAACCATGCGTCGCGTGCGTACCCTCGTTGAACTGTCCCAGTTACACAACATCACGCTCGAAAAAAACGTGCTTCCCGCCGTCACCGAAACCGCTGGCGTCATTCGTGCGAATTTGGTCGTCCGCGACAATCTGAACCACCGCCACGCGATTGAACGAAGCTATCGGGCAGCGTTGGGACGCGCCAGACACGAGGCCATTATTGCCTGCGCTTATTTTTTCCCCGGGTGGCGTTTTCAGAAGGCGTTGATTGCCGCCGCGCAGCGTGGCGTCAAAGTCACGTTGTTATTGCAAGAGCGCGTCGAATACAAAATCATGCACTACGCCGTGCGAACCCTTTACGAAAAATTTCTCGACGCCGGTATCGAAATACAGGAATACCACCACTCGTTTCTGCACGCCAAAGTCGCCGTGATTGATGGTCAGTTCGCCACCATCGGCTCATCGAACATCGATCCCTACTCTTTTTTGATGGCGCGTGAAGCCAACGTCGTTATACACGATCCGGATTTCGCCGGACAATTGCGTGGCGCCCTGCTCAAACTGATCGCCGACGGCGCCCGACCGGTGCTGGCGTCACAGTGGCAACAGCGCACGCTGATGACCCGACTGTTGTCGGCGCTGGCGCTCGGCACGCTTCGACTCATCATGGCCGTGACCGGCGCCGATCCGGAAAACGGCTGGTTCCCGATGTCGCGGGAAGCGCGGGAAGCGCGTGAGCAGAAACTCGAAGCGACTCCAATAACGCGCTCTTTGCCTCCGGAAACGTAATCAAACAGGCACAAAATAACCGCACGGAAATTTTTCCGTGCGGTTATTCTTAACGAACTTCAGGAATCAGTTATCAATAAACCGGATATTGAGCCGTCGGAATTCTCCCCCTCCCTCCGGAGCTTCAGGTAACCCGCCCAGATCGCCAACCTCCTCCGGGATGACCCTTGTCTTACCGGCCGTATCATCATACATAACCGTCAGTCTTGGCTTTCCGCTTTTTCCGTTTACCCAAACAATATTGAAGCCGGTAATACCCGTAGGCACTGAGTAGAACGCTTCCTTCCCATCTCCTTTCCCTACCGCAGACTCTCCGAGAGCCGGTTTACCGCGTTCTACCGTACGAGCGAAAAATCTGCCATCAAACGTCGCGGTATTGCACAGATCTCCGGCGATGTTCCCCGGCGCATTTCCGATATATTTATTCGCTGCATAAACCACGATGTAGAAAGCCGATTGCGGGTTAAGGTTGAGGTGGTATCCGGTGTCCATATCCTCATACCAGCCATTTTTGTCGAGCTCCTCGCCGAGAGGCTTGTCCGGCACCCCGGCAAGACTCGTTATCCCATACATATCCGGATCATTTCGGTCTCTTCCGGTGAAAGTATCCGCAGCCTTATTATCGCCATCACGAAAAGCGTAAAAAGTATGCTTCGGCGTATTCGCGTTTAAATCGTCATCGTTTCTGAATCCGCCCGTTCCGACAAGAACAAAACGATCCGCCTTTCCGTCGGGTTTCACCGGCCCAAGCTGTATCCAAGGCTCCGTCGTCACATACTGTCTGTTGCCAGAGCCATCCTTAAGCACCGCCATTTTCTCGGCTTTCCAGTTCGCCGGGTTGCTGTCCTCCATTCTGAAGCGCCAGAGGTTCCCCTGCTGGTCTCCCCCATAAACCGCCGTTACCAACTGATTGTGGGCATCCTCGACATAACTCCCGATAGACACCAACTCCAGGGGATTGTCCGCCGTTCCTTCGCTCGAACAAACTTCTCCTCCTGGCTTTTTATTTCCGGTTTTCAGGTCAACGAGGAATATACAGGCTTGACCATTGGCATTGTTGTACCCGGAAGGAAAAATCGCTACCCATTCATTAGACCATGCGTTGGTCTTTGCCAAAACAGCCCTGCCGAAGGTGTAACCCATGTTGGGATCGGTAAACTCCCATAGCGACTTCTCTTTTGCGCCGACCGCCTCATCATTCACCACACTGCTGTCCGTAACGTCGAGCGCGTAATAAGATTTCCCTCCTTTGCCCAGCCCCCCGACAAGAATCGTTTTCCACTCATTACCGATCTTGACATCCATCACCCGAGGCGTCGCATCGACGTAGTAAAGGTGTTTGAACGGGCGATGGATACCGGCTTCCTGATAGCTCAGCGCCGCAATACCGCCATCTGCCGGATCACGGATGATGTTCATCGGGATATAAGCCCACTGCTCTTCCAAATTACCATCAAAAGCGTGCAGCATCCCGTCGTTTGCCGCCACGTAAACCATCGTTTTACGCGTTTTATGAGCCGCCACAAAAGCCTCATACCCGGCATTCGTGTTTTCAGCATGGTTCCACCCAGGTGTATTCACGACAACCGGCGCAGCATTAACGATATCCCCCAAAGGCCCTGTCCCGCGAACCCGGAATTTCCGCAACGTATCACCCTCATGGGTTCGATCCCCGCGCAAATACGCAATCATGTTTTTTTGCATGTTTTGCCGTACTGTCGGCGACGCTGTGTCCTCTCCCACAAACAGAGCATCGCGCTGCGCCTGCGTCAGTCCCTCGTAACTGAAAGGAACCGCCCCGGAATTACCCGGCGTTTGTTCGCCCACCGTCCGAGTGAAAACATTGCGGGAGTCACGCCACGGAGACGGCATTGACGATGTCGGCGTTAACTGCTTTTGAAGTTTTTCCGCAGCGGAGGCGCCATCCTTATCCCCGACAACGCCAGTATCGGAAACTTCTCTCTTGATGATCTCCCCGTTCCACCCTGAGGAAAAAGAGGCTGCGTAGTTATAGACCCGATTGTCTTCCGTACTGGTTGTTGCATTCCGGCTCGTTAAGCCGGAGGCTGCGCGCGCTCCGCCAAGATTCAAAATTTCGTTCAGAATTGATCTAAGACCCGCACGAAACTCATCCGGAGACACCGCTGCAACATAGCGCCCGAACCCGTTAACCGAAGCATGCCAAAGATCATCGATCCTGGTTTCGTTTTCTGCAAGCGTTGGATTTGGCCAGGCAAACGTATTGCTGCCAGCACCATCCCCCATTTTGGCCAGTGTTGCGGCCTGATTTTTTGAGGGCAGTGTTCCTCTGACGCCATATCCCATACCGGAAAAATTCAGATGCTGCCAAGTCGCCGGATCTTTGTTCGTCGAGGTAACATCGTTCTCCATTGACGGACGCAAATCTGTCATCCAGTAATAAAGCGCAATATCGGCAAGAGAGAGAGACGCCCCCTTATGATCGCGGACAGGATCCGGCCATGGGGTATCGGGAGTCAATGTATTCCCATAAAGCGACATGCCCACCAGGTGGGGCGGAACCTTACCACTATCCAGATTACCAATCGTCGGATTGCTGTCTGAACCAGGAGACTGACTCCACATCCCGTCCGTGAACATAATATGGTAGTTCCTCTGACAGGAATAAATAATCGGAGCGCTCGCACCTGTTCCTCTAAACATCTCCCCGACCTCAATCATGGCTGCCTGCAGAGGTGTCCCCCCCAAGGCATAACGAAAACCAAACAGGCTGTCAAAGAAATTAGCTCTTTGCGCTCCCTGAAATGAAGCTATCGGCAGTGTGCCCACCGCCATCGTTCGAAGGGCATTGAAAACGAGCTCTCTCTTACCTTCAAAAGCCAACCTGTTAATCGATGAAAAACCTATTCTTGGAACCGCGGTGGTGGCGCCAGTGCTGTCGATATCCGCAAACGCATGAGAAGCCACCGTTTTTGTCGCCACAAGGCGGTTTTTATAATACGCCGCCCAATTCGCGAAGTTCTGGGCTTCTTCGGCAAAACTCCGAGTGAAACTGTCCATCGCCTCAATTTCTTCGTTATAGAAACTGTGCGTGATGGATCCCTGTCCGTTAACTTTTCCATTAGCAAAATCCAGAATCACCAATTCAAACGCCGGAGAGGTGGTGTTGTTTGTCTTCCCTGTATGTTCTCCGAAAGGCGCAAAATAATAGGGAAAGATAAACCGTTTAGCCGCCGGAAAAGTATCGCCCGGATCATAGCGCTCGTCCTGACAGTTACTGAAATTCGCCCCCGGATCAGCCGAGCCATCCGCCCTGAATGCGTTACACCACTTAACGCTCGTTTTATAATAATGAGGGGGCAGGTCGTAGCGGGCGTTGATGTCCGTTGTTCCTGTCCGCCTGTAACTGTCAAACGCTGTAAAATCCCCTTTTACCATGTATCTTGTTGATAGAACATCCCGCCACGCTTGGGTATATTGATGGCTGAGCGCCCTGAGATTGTAGCGCGGACGCCCGGACCATGTTTGCCCATCCTGCCATTGCACTGTTGTCCAGTTGCCGGTGTTGCCCGCGTTCATGTCGGGTAAAAACGTGCCATCAGCCCTTCTCGGAGGCCTGTACGTCACCAACGGGTCATAGGCCTGACCGTTGAAAGCGGACGCCAGAAGCGGGGGGTGTCCGTCATGAAGAAAAGCCTCGCTCTTGGCCAAGCTTAATACCTTAACAACATCCCCTTGTACAACCCCATTTTGAACGGCATCCCAGTCTTTACCTGCAATCGTACATTGAACCCACGCAGGACAATCATAAGTAGAACACGGAAGACAGTCCGGGACAACGTTTAGCGCAACTTGGGATTGCCTCGCCTCATCGTAAGGAGTACAGGGCCCTATTGTGTTGACCCCGATCCAGCACGCTCGCTGAATGTTGCCAATGCCTTCAGGATTAAAGGAACGCAACATACTGCTCGAATCGTCCACGGTCATAAAGATATTCGGCGGTACGCGAGCCTGCGTTCCCAGAGGCTGATCGGCCAATGTTACAGGCGCTGCATGGATATTATTTCCCCACAGGACTAACGCAGGAAATAACGCGCAATACAACCAACGAGAAAGGAGTAAAGTTTTCATGGTTACACCTGATCTATATGTTTTCGATTGAAAAAATCATGTTTTGGGTAAAAGAAACCGCGACGTCTTGATTTACCCGTTTATTACAAACTGGCCATCGCTTGCGCGTAAGCCACTGTCCCGTTCGGGCCATCGACACGCACACTCACTCGATACAAAATCGAAGCGTCGCCACCGCCACCACTATCACCATCCGCAATATTCAAATCGTCCTGACGCTCATTGCCCTGGTTGATAATGTTTTTTAAGCCACCCGCACCACCACCTGTCGTCAGACACGTCACTGCCGGAGGATTTAGCGCGCCCGCAGCGGTACACATTCTTTCGATAACCGTCCTGTAAACATTTCCTGAGGCGGTATCTGTTGTCCCTGCCAAACCTGCAAGCCTGTTTGCGGGGATTCCTCGTGCGTCGTCGTTTGCGGGGTTATACGATGCAAAATAAGGAGAAGCATCGCCGTTTGTTGCAATCCCTCCCCCTCCCAGGTTTCTGATCGCAGCTTCAATCGCCTGATTTGCCGTCGCTTCGGCCGCTTGCCGAAAGGCCATGTTGCCCACGGCCAATGTCGAAGTATCCACCGAACGCATGAGCCCGACAGACATCAGCATCATCGCTATCAGTACCAGAAGCGTGACCACTAAAACAAGGCCTCGCTGTGCGCGGGGCACCGCCCGCCGATAAGCCATGCCTGAATCCGGAGCCGTTCTTTTGCTTTGAGCTTTTCCCATTTTCGTCTCCTGAAGTTTATATAGGGTTCCAAATCGTGTTCCGTAAAGGAATCACTTTCTCGTACATCCGGTAGCGGTACGTTGTCCCGCCCGGACCCGATCCCGCATCGAAAGTTATAGGGATGGGAGGCGCAGCAGTACAGTCACCAACAGGGCAATTTTGAAATACCGTGAATTGGGTATCCTGATTAAACGTGGCGGAATTTTCCGGCTCATCGGCGCGCACAATGATCGCCAAACGAATTGCCTTGATTTGCGCGGCAGGAACGAAGCTGGTGATCTCCTGCAAAGTCTCCATGTCCCAGGGAGCCGTCGTCGCGTCAACCCAGTTTGTGACCCCTGTCCCCCGGTTCGTCGCACTTACCGTTGTATCAATGCCGTACTGTGCCTTGAGCAGCATCACCCCGGGAATGACAGGATCTGTCCGAACGCGAACCCACTGTCCATCCGTGGGAAGGCCCGGATTCAGCCTCCATACTTCCACTTGTAGCGTGTTCTTGTCATCGACAAAAAAACGAAGCCGTGACGGTTCACCCAAATCGATCAGACTTGCCCCATCGGGAGGGGCGCCGTCAGCCCCCAAAACATGAGCGCTAACCGAAGTATTCACCGTTTCGGTAGCCTGCTGAGGCGCAATATCAGCCGTCACAAGATAAGGCGCACAGGCTCCTTTGACATCGACTAAAACCGTGTCTTGTTTAAATCCAAAAGGCGTGTCGGCATTGCCACCACTGACGGTCAGCGGCACGATGTTCCGTGAGGAACGCCCACCGAAGACATAGATATCGTCAAAGTTAGCGTTATCCGTCGGATCAATAACGACCGGCAAAGGTTTCAAAGAAAGCGCCACGGATGTGCCTGAAGGCGTATCGGGCGCACCGATCGGATCATTGGGGCAATGAGCCAGCGCTGTCCCGTTAGCCATCAACCCGGAACCTGCATTCTGAATACTCTCTTCCAGCAAAAAAGTAGAATACAGCCCCGAAATCTGCGCGCTCCCTACGGAGGCCACCGTCCGCTTGGTTCGCTCCGACACTTCGAAAGTCTGATAAACAGCGTACATCGACAACGTGCCGATTAAAACAGCGACCATCAACTCAACAAGCGTTGTGCCTTTTTGTCTCTTCAAACCGTTCATCTCTCTTCTCCTTCCCGATCAATAACCCACTGAGGAGGTCTGCACGTAGCGGTGCATCGTGGTTCCATCCCTGTCCAGCCAGGCGATTGTGATCGTGACATTGACGCTGGGATCCAACCCGTTCGGGGCAGGCGTCACAACCACCGTCGGCTCCTGCCCCCCGGGAATTCCGGGATAACCGCTCGACCCGACAACCTGCTCACGAAAAACGCTCCATTTATCCCCAGGCTTGCTGAAATCTGTCTGAAGCCCCGCGTTTCCCATGCCCGACGCCCACATCTGCCCCAAGTACGCATTGGCAAGATGAATGGCTTCGGCGCGGTACTGCGCATCATTGGTTGTCGTCAGTGAGCGCGCCTGCAAACCGACCAGCGCTGTGATGCCTAAAGCAAACAACAAAATGGAAACCAGAACCTCAACAAGCATGAAGCCCGAACTGGTATTTCTTGAGGTCGCCTTGTCCATTCTTGGTAACTTGGTTTTCATATCCTTATCTCCTTTCGACTTTTTACCGTCGGTCAATCCCTCAACCGCTCTGCAACGAAGTAAAACTGCAACTCTTGGGATCAGATGTCGGCAAATCCAGATCACACACACGAACACTTCCCGTCATCAGCACGTCAACTTGCAAGCGGCGGGTGCCGACTAAAGTGCTGGTCACCGTAATGCTGTCAGGAGGCGGCGTCGTAGCCGTCAAATTACTGCGCGACAACCAACCGTTACCCCCATTAAACGTTGCTGTTGTTGCCGTTTTGGGAGCCACCGTTACCGTCACGCCCGCCCAGTCATCCCACGCAAATGCCTCCACAGCAGGGTTGATTTGCGTTGCGGGCGATGTCGCATTGTCCAGGCGCCAGATGGCCCAGCCAGAGCCACCCAAAACAATTTCAGTCGGCGCATTATTTTTCACCGCATAAAATTTTGCTGTTTGCATTCCCGCCGCAATCGACTCGGCAACGTTCCTTACTTTGGTGTTTTCAAGATAAACCCGAACACTCGGCATTGCCGCCATCAGAAGGAACGCCATAAGAGCAACCGTGATCATCAACTCGACCAACGTAAAGCCTCGAATGTTGTTGTACGTTTTCATGGTGCACCTCTCTCATCAGCAAGAACCGTCTCTTTTTAATATCCAGCAAGGATTAGCGCCCGTTTCAGGCTTGTCTTTTCCCCAGCCCCCCGTACTTACCGTGGCCTTGATCTTTGCGTTGTTCACCGTGTACATAAAACCGGCGACAATTCTTTTTCCAGCCGCTGTCAATCTGTAGCCTGCCGGTGTCGGTGGTGTTGTGGTCGCTGCCACAAGCTCACAAGTAACGAAGAATTTTCCGGCCGGGGTTCCCTGGCCTGGTAACAACCCGCTTGGGTCAGCCGTCACATTTATCGGAGCGCAGCTATAGCCTCGGTTGTCCATGAAGTATTGCTCCATCTTCACCTTCCCTTCCGATAACCCAGCCAGCCCTTCCGGAATCGCGCCTCGGCGCAAATAATCGACATAGCTCGGTGTCGCGATCGCCGCCAGAATCCCGATGATCGCCACGACGATCATCATTTCGACCAAGGTGAATCCTTTGTTTCGCGCCTTTATGCCGCCACGAGGCAGTAGAAAACCATCCGGGCAGCCCCTCCCCGGAGCGAAGGAAGGCGCAAGTGAAGAACAAGGCACTCGCCCACGAAACGTGTCAAAGGCATGAACAATGAGTGAAAATGATGGTATAAAAAAAAGCGTTTGCACTTTTCCCTCCTGACATAGAAAACTTATTCTTTAATTTCAAAAGAATACCTCTTCCCGTAAAACCGCCTCTTTTGAAAGCGGCTTTTCCACGTTTGTCTCGCGGCTCGGCTTTGCTTTTTTCCACGCGCATCCCTTCTTATACCTTAAGGCATAAGTTAGAACCGTTTGCTGGAAGTTCCGGATTTGCGCACCTCACAATGTGTCGCAAGCTGTTTTCTTACAAATAGAAAAACAGCATAATCCAAAACCTAAGTCAAAGCCTGACCGAAGAAAACCACTACCCCCTACTGCTAACTTCTATTTATAATCAGCGCCATAAAATGGGCTTTGTGGAATCATTATTACCTAAGACCTTATTCCCGTCAAGGTTTTGTCTCTCGCAAGCGACAGCTTTTGGTAACACCATGTGTTATCCCATTGTTATATATATAAATAAACGCTTGCTAAAAAAATGACCCCTTAGTGCCTTGCAACCCCAGACGCAGCCACATCGAAGGCGTTTTCGACCGCCGCACTTTGAATGCCCCAGGCAGCGCCCAGAACCACACCCATGGCGCTTCCTCCAGCTTCACCCAACAATTCGTTACCTAAGTTATCAAGCGTGTCCCAAAAACCGGCCTCTCCACCTTCGATATCAAAAACCACGTCACCGTTGGCGACACACTGCGCCGGAAAACTAGAGCATTTTCGCTTCAAGCGCATACGCTTTTCACCCTCTCCCCTCGCGGGAGAGGAGGCGAATGAAAGCCCTCCCCTTCAAGGGGAGGGTTGGGGTGGGGATGGTTTTTCGTCCCCCTCTCCCCCTGCCCCTCTCCCACAAGGGGAGAGGGGAGCCGAGACAAACCCCCGTCCGTCTTCGACGGACACCCCCTTTGAAAAGGGGGCAAAGCGCGGCGCATCCTCACAGGAATGTATCCACTTAA